>JBFWRA010000558.1:0-4294 GCA_050249155.1 Isosphaeraceae bacterium
TCGGCCTCGGTTTCATCATTCTGATGATCTACCTGGCGGTGCGCGCCGCGGTGACCGCGAGCGCCTGGCTTTCCGGCAATCGGTTTCGCGCGTATCGGACCCTCGCGAGCCGCTACCGAGGTCGCTACGAGAGCAGGGGACTCTCCGACCCGCCGACGGTGAGTTTCGAGCACGCCGGCACGAACGTCCGAGTCGGATTGGCTCCCAACGTGCCAGGTCAGGCGCTCGGGCCTCGCACGAGGGTCGTCGCGCGGTTCGCCAGGGGCATCCCGTTCCGCCTGGAACTGGCACCGGCCGCTCGCCCCTCACCACCACAACCTCCCAAGGGAACCCGCCTGGTGCGCGTTGGCGACGCCGATTTCGACCGCGCCTTCGTGGTGCAAGCGAACGATCCCGAGATGGCCCAGGCCTTTTTAAACGCGCCCGCTCGCAAGGCGATCGTCTCGCTCCAGCGGCTCGCGCCGCCGTCCGGGATGCTCTTGTCGGTGAATCCCGAACGACTTCTCGTCCAGGTCGACAAGAACCTCGCGCTGCTCAGCGATGCGTTGATCCAGGCCGTTCACCATGCGCTGGTGCTGCACGACGGCTTGATCGAGGGGGTTTCCAGCCGGTTGAACCAGGGAATCGAGATCGTCGAGAACGCCGAGGCCCCCCAGGAGGTTTTCGGTCCCCCGATTTGCAAGGTTTGTGGTGAACTGATCCTCGGGCCCGCCGTGCTCTGCCAGTCGTGTCGGACCCCCCATCATCGCGATTGCTGGGAGTTCGTCGGGGTTTGCTCGATCTATGGCTGCGGCCAAAAACAAAGCCTGCCCGCCTGAACTCGCCCGGTCGCGCCGGGGCCCCGTTCCTTTGAGCGACTCGTCGGTGAACGCTCTGGAGGTCGAGGAGGGGGTCTCTCCGCGCGACCCTCCCAGCTGGGAAGGACTGTTCCCAGAGTCGTTCCGAGAGGTATCATGGAATTGTCGGTCTCGCGGGCGGCTCGTCGATTTCTCGGGGAACGGTCCAATATCAACCCGCGCCGAGCGAATGGCTGCAAAGGAGGTATCCAGACCATGTCGTACGGCGGTAATGCCGATCCCACCGGGATTCAAGTGACGTTCCTCGACCAGACCGGCGCGAAATCGGTGAAGGCCGTGATCGCGTTCAGCGTCCCGGTCAGCCGGATTCTTCCGAACATCATCACCAAGATGAATCTGCCCACGACAAGCCCCGACGGGCAGCCGATGAGCTATTCCCTGGACCACAAAGAGGGCGGGCGAAGGCTCCTGGAAAATCAGACGCTCGTCGAGGCGAGCGTGCAGAACGGCGATCACCTGATCGTTTACCCAGAAGTCGTGGCCGGGCGTCGCTGACGCGCGGTCGCCATTTCCGGAACCCGCGGAACCGATTCCCCCGGGGAACCGACCTCCGTCACACACCCTCATGAACCACGACTCTCCGCGAAACCGTCGCCTTCGAAACGACCTGGCGGCCCTCGAACGGCTGACCGAGGAAAGCTCGGTGGTCCGATTCAAGGCGACGGGTAAACCCGCGCAGCACTACGAGATCGAATTTCGGGGCCGGAGTCTGGCCAGGCTCCGTGGCAAGGTCTCGATCGCCGATCGCCACGTCGTGGAGATCCGCCTCCCGGCGTCCTATCCCAGAGGGATGCCCGAACTTCGCTGGGTCACGCCAATCTACCATCCGAACATCTCCGAGATCGGCATGGTCTGCCTCGGCGGTTACGGCACGCACTGGGTTCCGAGCCTCAACCTCGACGAACTCGTGGGGATGCTCTGGGACATGGCGCGTTACCATAACTACGACGTCAGAAGTCCTTACAACCGGGACGCGGCGCTCTGGGTGGCCCATCAAACGGCGTTCACGTTCCCACTCGACCCCCGACCGCTCCGCGACCTCCGCGCGGCGCTCGGACGGGTCGAGAGCCCGGAACCCTTCGCCCGGTTACTCGATCCGCAGATCGACGGCTCGCCCAACGGCGACGCCTCGCCCCTTCCCAAGGACGTGACCCGGATCGAGCCGGACCCCCCGGTCCGGTATCCCGAGGAACCACCGATCCGGCTTCGGGCGATGGATGAAGAGATCGTGTTCATCGAGTGACCGGTTGGGTGCGGAACCCCGGCTCGGAACCTCGTCCCCTCGCCGACGGCCCCGATGGACGATCCCTCACTGAGGTTTCTTGACGACCGACCCGAGCCGTCGGGCCGGTCCCAGACCGTACGACCGGAAGGGGGTCACGACCTCGTCATTGACGACGGTGACCGCTACGGCAGTCTCCGGCTGATCCCCTGGTGGCGTCAAGAACGCCTCGCCGCGGCGAAGGCGCTGGTCGTCGGCGCGGGAGCCCTGGGCAACGAGGTCTTGAAGAACCTCGCGCTGGTGGGAGTGGGAACCACGTTCGTCATCGATCTAGACGAGGTGGAACCCTCGAACCTCTCGCGGTCCGTTCTCTTTCGACTCCAGGACGGCGGTCGACCCAAGGCGGAGGTCGCCGCCGAACGCGTCAGGGAGATCAACCCCGACGTCGCGATACTTCCCATCCACGGCGACGTCATCAACGACCTCGGGCTCGGGTTGTTCGCCGAGATGGACGTGGTGATCGGCTGCCTCGACAATCGCGAGGCCAGGCTCTGGGTCAACCGCCAGTGCTGGAAGGTGAACACGCCCTGGGTGGACGCCGGCATCCAGGAAATCCAGGGGGTCGTGAAAGTCTTCGTTCCCCCCGACTCCGCGTGCTATGAGTGCGCGATGACGGAGCGCGATTATCAACTTTTGAATCTTCGTTATCGGTGCCCGCTGCTTCGCCGCGATCAGATCCTCGAAGGCAAGGTGCCCACCGCGCCGACCATCGCCTCGATGATGGCCGCCCTGGAGGTCCAGGAGGCGCTCAAGATCCTGCACGGAATGCCGGTCGCCGCGGGAAGCGCCCTGGTGTTCAACGGAGTGGCCAACCAGTTTTACACGACCCGGCTGCCTCGTCGGGAAGAATGCCTCAGCCACGAGACCTACCCCGATCCGACCCCGTTGCCGATCGGGAACCAGGCGACCGCCGAAGCCCTCTTCGCGACCGCGCGGAGCGGGCTCCCGGGATCGTCCGGGGAACCGATGACCTTGACCCTGGATCGCGACCTGGTCGCCGGGTTCGACTGCCCCCGCTGCGGCTGGAAGTCCGAGGTCTTCCGCCCAAGAACGCGTGTGACCCTGTCGGAGGCGGTTTGCCCGCATTGTCGCGAGGGTGCCAGACCCGAGATCGTCTGCGCCGTGGTGGAAGGGACCGCGCTGGCCTCCCGGCCACTGGCCGCGCTGGGAATTCCCCCCTACGACGTCGTTCGGATCGATCGGGGCGAAAGCGGGGCGTTCTTCCTCCTGGCGGCCGACCGCGACTCCGTCTGGCGACGTGGGGAATCGTAACGTTCGAAGCGACCGTCAAGCGTCCCGGGAGTCTCGCCGTTGAGCCAGGAAGAGATCGTCTTTGGGGACGTGAGCTACCGCGAGCCGGAGCGCCGGCGACGGCCAGACCGGGACCGTCGCTGGGCCTGCCTCGCCTATGAGATACCCGGCCCCGGCGACCTTCCGATCTTCCTGGACCACCGCGCCGCCGACGCCATCGAACGCCACGCCTTGCGGGACACCTCCGTCGAACTCGGGGGAATCCTCCTCGGCAAGGAATGCGTCGACGACCTGACCGAACAACCCTTCGTCTGGGTCACCCACTCCCTGGAGGCGCGACACTACGAGAACACCCAGGCCAGCTTCACCTACACCCACGACTCCTGGGAGGAAATCTCCCGAGAACGGGAACGACTTCATCCCGACCTCGATATCGTGGGCTGGTATCACACCCACCCCGACTTTGGGATTTTCCTCTCGGGGCATGACCTGTTCATTCATCATCATTTTTTCGCTCAACCATTGCAGCTCGCCTACGTGGTGGACCCGGTTCGCCAGACCCGGGGCTTTTTCCAGTGGCGAGACGGGCAAATGGCGCAGGTGGGTGGGTTCATTCTGACGGCCGCGCGTTCCGACCGTGTCGGGCTCGCGAGGCTGGCCAACGAACTGGAGCGCTTTCCGAATCCCGAAGGGGGGGGTGGAGGCTTTTCCCCCCGCCTCGAAGCGGAGTTGATCGCCATGCTCTCCCGACCGAACGTTCAGGCTCATTCCGCCCCCGCGCAACGCGCCCAATCGGCGGCTCTGTTCGCCCTGCTGGGCGGGGTGTTTGGAGTGATCGGACTTTCCGTGGTGCTCTGGCTCAGCCAGATGAACGCCCACGTCGCGGAACAGGCGAGGGCGCTGG
>JBFWRA010000559.1:0-4291 GCA_050249155.1 Isosphaeraceae bacterium
CGGGATCACGTGGGCCGCCTCGCGACCCGTGGGACCGGACGCGCCGACCTCGTCCATCGATCCGATCCCGTTCGCGAAGTGAGACGTGGATGGGGATTGGGGTGTGAACGCGAAACCCCGGCGGAGCCGCCGGGGTTTCGTGGGAGGGTTCGTGAACCGTTCGAGTCACCGCCAGCCGTAGCCGTAAAAATGCTCAGGGGCGACCCGCGCGGCCCGGCTGTCGCCGGCGAGGCTCAGCACCGCTCCGAACGGCGCGCGGGCCAGGTCGTTGCCCCGGCCGTTGTACTGAGTGCCTCCCCATCGGGTCCCGACGCCCACCACCTCGAAGTGGACGAACTCCCCCCGCTTCCGGTCGAAGCGGGCCGAGCCGAGGAGCCGAAGCTCCATGCCGCGCTCCTGGCCCGAGGGCCGGTTCATGTCACGGTAGCCGCGAATCGACCAATCCCCCTTCTGAACGGCCTTGGTATGGCCTTCCAGGCGGAGCGTGACCACGTCGCCGTCGACCGCCGTGACGCGGCTGGTCAGGGTCGCGTCCTCGATCGCGCGCGTCGGGAACGGCGACGTCTGCCCTCGCACGTTGTCGAGGAGATGAAGCCTGGCCAGTCGTTCGACCAGGGGCCTGGGCACCTCGCGCGTCCGATCGGGCTTGATCTCGGAGGGCAGGAATTGAGCCGCCTCCTCGCGAGTGAACCAGGCGAAGTCCTGATTCCAGGCGTCGGCCCATCGGCCTTCCTGGGGCGGGTCACGTGGTAAATCGCGGGTATTGACCTTCAGGACGAGCCCGTCCTCGGGAAAGAATCGGTCGGCCCGGTTCAGCGCGGACAGGTTGAGAGGGGCCTCGCTTGAGAACGTCCGTCCCTCGGCCTTGAGCCGTTCCCACTTCTCCAAAGCCTCGCGGAGCTTGCCAGCGACGAATCGCGGATTGTTGTTGTTCCAGGAAGCCAGAAACGTGCCGTCGGCCGTGGTCGCGTACGTCCCCTGTCGCGTGTTCGAGGGCCGCGAGCGGCCGGCGTAATGCCCCTGCTCGGCGATCTTCTGGAAGAGCTTGCACTCGGCATCCCGGCCGGACTGTAGACGTCCCACCTCGTCGGCGGCGGGAATGAACCTGGCGGCGAGTTCCTTCACCTCGGGGTCGGTCCAGACAGACTGCCTGGCGATGACTCCGTTGTTTCAGGTACATCCCAGGGGGTGCCCGTTCATCGCCCAGAGGAGAATGGGCCTGTCGGTCTCCCTCGCCTCGTTGACGGCGACGTGGAACGACTCCCGCCAAGGGATTTCCAGGTACGCCTCCTCCTGGGCCTGGGGACGGACATGGTCGCGCCACCGCTCGAACGACTGGTCATTGAGTTCAGGAGCCTGCCCCAGCGTGGTGAGGGCGGCGAACAAAAGCGCTTGCATCATTCGCCCGATCTCCGGAGAGCGATCGTGATTTCAACGCTCGGCCCACCGCGAGGCCGAGTCCGCCCCTGTATTGGACACGGGCCGCGCCTCCTGACGCAAGGGAGGGCGGAGAGAACCGAGCCGCGCGTGACGTCGTGGGGCGGCGAGCACCACGAGTTCCCGCGTAGCCGCCCTGGCGCGCCAGCGCGTCCACCCGCGAGGTCTGGACGGGGTCGCAGGCTTCAGGTCGAAAGAATCCGCGTCGAATCAATACCCAACGTCAATGTTCTCAACCCTTCATCCCTACTTTTTCCCTACGCCGTACGGGAAAAGGGATGTGACCTGACGGACGCTGACGGATCGGCTGGTACGATGGCTGGCGAAAGCGAAACGCCCGAAACCCGGTCGGATGACGGATTTGGGCGTGTGGAGTCGGTCCTGGACGCGACCCGAGCGGAGAGGGGGGGATTCGAACCCCCGAGGCCCCTTTCGGAACCTAACGGTTTAGCAAACCGTCGCTTTCGACCACTCAGCCACCTCTCCGGCTTCCCGCTGGTCTAGGCCAAAACTACCAGAATACCCCGCCCGTCGTCAATCGAGTGCGGGTTCACTTCTCAGGGCTCAAGGAAGGTCCGTGTCCACGAGCCCGTGAGGTCCACGAGGGTTCGGGTCTTGGGTTGACGGAATCGATCGCCCGGTTAGATTCTCAGCGCGGGGATTGGAGCCCTCACCGTTTCGCGGTGGACGTCCCTTCTTCCGATCGCGCCACTCCGCACACTTCTCCGCGAGGATGGTTTCACCTTGGACGAGGAGACTCAGATCGATCGCCGCGAGCGCCTCGGGCGGAGCCGTCGCAGGCGCGTCGTCGCGATCGTGGTTTGCACCCTCCTGGCGCTCCTCGCGTACGCCTTTCGGGGCCCTCTCTTCGGGGGCAATTTCGGCGTCGTCCACGAGCAACGAGTCTACCGTTCGGCCCAACCTCGGTCCGGCCTGGCCGCGTTGATTCGCGAACGACGCCTGACTTCGATCCTGAATCTTCGCGGGGGTTCGCCGCGCGACTCGTGGTACGCCGACGAGGTGCGCGCGTGTCGAGCGGGAGACGTCGACTTCTACGACCTCCCGATGAGCGCCACCGCCAGGCCCAGTCGTCGGGACCTCCTGCGACTGATCGATCTTTTCGGGCGTTGCCGCTACCCCTTGCTCATCCATTGCAAGTCGGGGGCGGATCGGACGGGGCTCGTCGCCGCGCTTTATCGGATGGTCGCTCAAGGAGTCGATCCCCGGCGGGCCGAAACGTCCTTCACGATCGCTTACGGTCATGTTCCCCTGTTCGGCACCCAACGGCTGCACGAACCGCTTCGAGAATACGCCGACTGGCTTGATGCCAGGGGTTCGCGGCATACCCCCGAGCGATTCCGTGCCTGGGTCGCGAACGAGTACGTCTCCCCAGATACGGAGACCGATCTTCCCACGCTCCGGCCAGGCACTCGCGAACCGAGTTTCGAAGCGCTGATCTTCCCCGAGGGTTCGAGCCCCTCAACCGCCAGTGGGCTCCCTGAGGTCGATTCTGGGGAACAGCGGTAAGGGTTTTCCCTGGGCGAGCTCCGCCGTCACGACCAGTTCCAGGCGGGAGGGCCTGGCCAGGACGTCGCCGTAGCCGAGTTGATCCCAGGGTCTTGCGTCGCCAAAGTTGAACGCGCCGTAGTACGCCTTCGAGGTCTTCGGCAAGAACGGCTTGATCAGAATACCGACGACCCGAATCGCCTCGGCCAGGTTCACCAGGACGACCCGGCACGCGTCGAGGTCGGTCTTGGCGAGTTTGAAAGGGCTGGTGGTCTCCACGTAACGGTTGGCCGCGGCGAGCACCTCTTGCCAGATCCTCTGAAGCGCCGGGCTGTAATCGAACGCGCCGACGGATTCCCTGAGTTCCTCGACGAGTCGGCCGAGGTCCAGACCCGCGAGCCAATGATTGGCGTCGATCTGGGAGGAGCCCTCCAGACGCCCTCCGAAGTACTTGACGCACATCGTCAAGACCCGGCTGTAGAGGTTGCCAAGATTGTCGGCGAGGTCGGCGTTGTGGACCTCGGTGAATCGTTCCTCACTGAAGTTTCCGTCCCCTCCGAACGGGCACTCCTTCATGAAATAATATCGAAATGCGTCGGCTCCGTGCTTCTTGAGCACGTCCATCGGGTCAATGGCGGTTCCGGCCGACTTGCTGACCTTGGCTCCCTTGTTATAGACGAATCCGTGCGCGAAGACTCGTCGAGGCAAGGGGAGCCCAGCCGACATGAGCATGGCCGGCCACAGGGCGCAGTGAAACCGGGTGATGTCCTTGCCGATCACGTGAACGTCGGCGGGCCACCAGCGGGCGAACCGTTCGGGGTCGGTGCCGTAGCCCACGGCCGTCGCGTAGTTCAACAGCGCGTCGAACCAGACGTAGATCGTTTGCTCGGGGTCGAAGGGGACCGGGATTCCCCAGGTGAAGCCCTTCCTGGAGATCGCGACGTCCTGGAGTCCCGACTTGACCAGGTTCACGATCTCGTTGCGGCGGCTCTCGGGCTGAATGAACTCGGGGTGGGCTTCGTAGTGCGCCAGGAGCCGTTCGGCGTATTGTGAGAGTTTGAAGAAGTAATTCTCTTCCTCGACCGACCGAAGCGGAACTCCGGGGTGGTTCGGGCAACGTCCCTCGACCAGTTCCTTCTCGGTCTTGAACGCCTCGCAACCATCGCAGTACAGGCCGGAGTACGGCCTTTTCTCAATATCTCCCGCGTCGTAAACCGCCTGGATGAACTGGCGACACCCGACGTGGTGGCGTTCCTCGCTGGTCTGAATGAAGTCGTCGTGGCTGATCTCCAGCGCGGCCCAGACCTCCTGGAACTGCCTGGCCATCTCGTCGACGTAGGGCTTGGGC
>JBFWRA010000560.1:0-4287 GCA_050249155.1 Isosphaeraceae bacterium
CCGGTATCTCTACAACGACACGGGAGCGACGCTCGTCGCGCCGCGATTACTGGCCAGGGGACTGAGACCCACGCTCGACTTCGGCTACATCTATGGCCTTTTACCTCTGGAACTGAATCGGTGGGATCCTTTGGGGCGGTGGTCGATCTGGGTCTGCGTGGTGGGGTTGGCGCTGGGACTGGCTCGGTTCGTCTCGACGGCGAAGGTCGGCCCGGTGGGGGTCGTCTTGATCCTCCTGGCGACGCCCGACCTGCTTCAAAGCTTTGGGATCGCCCTCGTCCAGGCCGTCGAGCCAGTGCTCCTGGTTCACGCGCTGGCGTGCCAGGCCAAAGGTCGACGCCCCGAGGCGCTGGCGATCGCGACGGTCCTCCTCTTCGTGAAGCCATCGATGGCTTATGTGTATGGATTTTTGATCATAATCTCGCAGGCGTTCGACAGGCCGCCGCGCTGGCGGCGAGCCCTGTGGCCCTCGTTGGTCGCGGGGGGAGCGCTCACCGCCTGGCTCGGCTGGCGTTTTGGCCCTGGGCCGTTGGTGACGACTCTTTGGCCGGGGGCGGGCATGGAGGTCTACCGGGAAAACCATTACGGCTTCTTCTTCGGCGAGGGGCGATCGTTCTGGTGGATCCCCAATGGGACTCTCCGAGATTACCTCCGTTACGAGGTGGGTGCCTGGATCGCGGGCACGGCCGTGCTGACCGCGGGAGGCGCGGCGTCGCTGGACCGGCTGATTCGGAGTAAGGACGGATCGACGGTCGACGAGGTCGTGGTGACTTGCGCGATCATGCACCTGTCCTTCGTGACGTTCTTTTATGGTCAGCGTCTGTCATGGGTTTATTATTACGTGGTGTTGATCTGCGGCCTCGCGGCGATGACGGGACCGGGTCGAGGGCGTTGGCGTTCCGTGGCCGTCGGGGTCGTGGCCCTGCTGACGCTCGTGGGTTCCAAGGCGAAGGTCGAGGAGACGGTTCGGCTTTGGCGGGAGGTCGTGCCCGCGGGCCAGGTTGGGCTGGCGGGCGTGATGGCCACTCCCGGGGAACTGGCCGAGTGGCTCAAGGTCAAGGAACTGGCGGCCGAACGCGGCCCCGCGGCGTTGCTGGCCAGAACCGAGGGGGCCGCGGCGCTGGAGCCTCGGCTGTTCCTCGATCCCGAGACGTTGTACCTGGTTCCCGGCCATCCCACTCCCTCGGAAATCCAGCGCAAGGCCGACCAGATCGCCAGGGCGAACACCGTGGTCCGGGTCCGGCCAAAGGGTGACACCACCCGGGGCGGCTTCGAACGCTGGCCGGAAATCGCCGAGGCCCTCAAGCCGTTCCTGACCGTCTGGGAAGGGGAGTTCTACGAGGTCGCCCAGCGCCTCGATTGACCTCAACGGCGCTCGCGAGAACCCGCCGAAGTGGCCGGAACGGGCAGCGCCAATCCGCCGGGTCGAGTCGCCAGCCACCAGAAAAGACTGAGCACCGCCAGGCCGTGGTCGATCCGCCCTTCCAGGATCAGGGAAGGGATCGACGAGGCGCGGACCAGTTCCACCACGACCTCCTCCGCGGCGTCCAGGTTGGGCTCGGCGACCTTGCGCGCGTTGGTGACGACCACGGTGGCGATCCGCGACCCCAGGATCGAAGGAACCGACCAGACGTTTCCCAGGAGCACGGCGGGGTCGCCGGCGTAACCGGCCTCTTCGAGCAGCTCTCGGGTCCCGGCGGTTCGGGGATCTTCCCCGTCGTCGAGCAGGCCGCCGGGGGGCTCCAGGCTGTCGCGACCGGAGCCCGCGCGGAACTGCCGGACGAGGACCACCTGGTCGTCCTCGGTCAGCGCGATGACGTGGACGGCGTCGGCCAGGCGCAGGACGTAATAATCGTGGGAACGGCCCGAGGCCCGGGAGCGGAACCGTTCGCGACGCAGGCGGAACAGCCAGTTTTCCTCGAGCGTGACGTCGTGAGCGCCGGCCCCCTCGGGGAGCCATGAGGGTTCGGTCATCAGATCAATTCTCATTCAATGGTGGGATTCGATTCAGAGTGGCGGGAGGAGGTCGTGGATCAGCCTGGCGACGCCGTCCTGGTCGTTGTCGCCGATAATCAGGTCGGCGGCGCACTGGACGGCCTCGGGGGCGTTCCCCATCGCCACGCCCAGGCCCGCGCCCACGATCATCGGCAGGTCGTTCATGTCGTCGCCGATCGCGACGATCTCAGAGGCCGAGACGCCCCAGAGGCTCGCCAGTTCGAGCACCGCGGCCCACTTGCTGGCATCCGCGCGGATCACCTCGCACATCGTCCCCGCGTATCGCGAGACGCGTTGAACGAACGTCCGGACCCTCCCCGCGAGTCGGTCGAGCACGGCGCATTCGAACCGGAGCATCGTGGCGGGCGACCCGATCGCGCAGAGATGGAAGTGATCCAGGCCGTTGGGGCGTTCGGACCAACCCGCGAACACGCCGGCATACTCACGATTCTGGTCGACGTAATCGTCGAAGAGCGGTCGTCCGGTGGAGGCCTGATCGATCCGGAAATCCGGGCCGTCCTCGCCGTGGTCGGTGAACGAGAGGGGGGGCTCGTCGTGTTCGCGAAAGACGGAGAGCAGCTCGGCCAGCAGGGGAGCGTCGAAGTCGGCCCGCCAGAGGGTACGATGTCCCTGGGGCTCCTTGAGGATCGCCCCCGAGTTGCAGACGATCGGAGAGTCCAGCCCGAGGAGCTGGGCGATGGGCCGAGCGCGTCGATAGCGTCGACCGGTGCAAAGGACCGGGCGAATCCCCGCGTCGGCGGCCCTGGCGATCGCCTTCGCCGTGACAGGGCGAAGCGTGCCGCTGGAGTCGAGCAATGTCCCGTCGACGTCCAGGGCGAGGAGCCGGTAGGGCCCGTCGCGATTCGGCTGGAAACGCCCCTCGTCCCGCATCGCGGCTCACCCCGACGCCACCAAATCAAACCATGCCCCCAACGTAGGGGCCCATCGTAACCAACCCGGGGGCTCGCCGGCAAATTGAGGCGAAGCGGTACGGGAGGATGTCGAGGTCAGTCCCCATCCGTGGGGTCCGTTATCTCGAACCAATTCACTCGAGGAACCCCAAAGGTCGACCAAGCCGAGGCGAACCTGGTCCTTGCTGATTGGTGCGCCACGGGATACGTTGAGCATTGTGGTCCGCGTGGATCTTCACGCGGTGGAAGGGAACGATGCGGTCGACCTGGTTGGGCGACACGTCACTTCGGTGTGAACGATATGACGACGATTTCACTTCCTCCCGACCTGGACCGGTCACTCTCGGAAGAGGCCAGACGACTTGGCAAGACGCCTGAGTCGCTCGCCCTGGAAACTCTTCGCGAGCGGTTCACTCCCCCGGCGGGAGTTCCGCCGCCGGGAGAGACGCTCCTGGACTTCCTGGAAGGATATGTGGGTACCGTCGACGGCACCTCGGAGGCTCTCTCCGAGCGTTGCGGAGAACGGTTCGCGGAGGGAATCGCGCAAGACAGGGCGACCGATCGGGAATCACCTTGACCCTGGTCGACTCGGGGCCGTAGGTCGCACTGATCAATCGGAACGATCCGAATCATGAGCGATGCCGTGAAGCGGCGAGCGGCCTCGTCGCCGGCCCACTCGCCACGACCTGGCCGTGCTTTACCGAGGCGATGTAACTCCTTCACGAGGCTGGGGGACACTCCGCCCAGGAGGCTCTTTGGCATTGGCGTTCCGGCGATCGGCTCATCCTGTTGGATCTCACCGACCCGGAAATCGACCGAATGTGCGTCCTGATGGCGAAGTATCACGACAGGCCCATGGACCTGGCCGATTCCGCGCTTGTCGTCATCGCGGAGCGATTGGCGACCGACCGCCTCTTCACCCTCGACGGCGACTTTCACGTCTATCGATTGTCCAGCGGCGACGCTCTTCAACCATTTCCGTTGAAGGACGTTTGAGCCTGGGAGCTTCAAATCGACGTCGATAGCGTGTAAGGGGCGACCAGGGGGGTGGTCCGTGAGTAGGGTCCGCTATCGCGGACCAAACCAAGGGACCCTGAACCTCGACCAAGCCGATGCGAACGTGGTCCGCGATAGCGGACCCTTCTATGAAAGCCCATCGCTTGTCAAGAGGCCCCGGGAGTTTTTCTCGGTTTTCTCCCGGGGCCGAAACAGAGAAAGGCTAGCGGGGGTCCAGGGGGCGGCAATGAGCCCCCGGTCGCCGGCAGGGACGCGGCGAATTCTCGTCGATGGATCGCCTGGTCCGCGACGGCCGTCGTCAGGTCGGGCCGATTCGTTCCGCCATCTCCTTGTATAATAATGTGCTCGTTTTCAATGACGATCA
>JBFWRA010000561.1:0-4285 GCA_050249155.1 Isosphaeraceae bacterium
GGGACGGCGCTGATGTAATCGGTGCGACCGAGCACGGTCGCGTCGGCCTGGGCCGGCGGCGCGCCGGGGGACAGGTCGCGCACCACCGCCGCGGCGGTATCGGACGGGTGCGGGTTGAGCGCCGGGGCCAGCGGCGCGCCCATGCCGGTCCCGCCGGTGCCCCGGCCCGAATTGCCCATGAACGCCGCGGTGTAAAGATTCGTTCCCACGGCGGGGGCGGGGTCCGTCGTCCAGTTCCAGTACATCAACTTGACACGCGGGTCGGCCTCCTGGACGAGGATCTCGAATCGGTTCAGGAACTCGCGGTGCCAGGGCAGGAACGCCGGGTTGCTGTGCTCCGGTGAGAACCGATGGACGTGTTGCTGTTTCGTCCAGTAGCTGTGGCCGGCCAGGAAGGTGAAGGCGGGATTGGTCGCGGCCTGGATCAGCGCGTCGCGCAGCGCCTGCCGTTCGGCGGGCGAGGCGGTCGCCGCGTTCTTGCGAGGCTTCGTGATCTCCGCGCCCAGCAGCCGGTTCGTGCCACAAACCGGCGCGAACGAATCCACCCAGCTCGCCGGCCAGGCGAGGCCGGACGACGCCTTCGCCCAGTACAGCTGCAGTTGTTCGGTTCCGGTCGAGGCCCTGGTGCCGCGGTTGCGGACCCGGACGTAGACGAAGTTGGGGACGCTGTATTTCGGGTCGCGGTATTCCGGGTTCTGGTGAGGAGCCGGGACCCAGGGGGGGCTCGCCTCCGGGAACGGGAAAGGCCGGTAACCGGGGTCGGGCGTCCTTCGGACCCAGACGTCCTCGGAAACCCACATCGGCCCCGAATCGGGGTTCGGCTCGACCCCGGTGTCGGCGGGGGTGTCCTTGATATAAACGTCCTGGAAGGCCAGCGCGGCCGGGGCGAGAGAGCCCCAAAGCGCGATGGCGATCACACCTGCTTCGACGACCCGTGACATGGCGATCCTCCAAGTGAATGCCGGGCGAGACGAGAAGTGAGCGGGCCCCCACGGCGGTTCTCATGGAGAACAACCACGAGAGATCTCCTGAGCCGACAGGTCTTTAAAAAAATCGCCAGGTCTCTTTGCGAACGCGCAAGCGCAATGGACGCCGACCGCGTTCACCCGTGCATGAAAGGAGCCCAAAGGAGTCCGATTGGGAGGCCGTCCCGAGGTTTGAAGTGTCGCGACGGATACCCCCACGGCTCGTCCCCAACGTCCCAATCCCCGACATGTCCCCTCCATCTCACGTCGGATCACCGCCGTCCTCCTCGACAGCGCCTCACCCTCCAACGGCGCGTCACGGCGGGACAGGAACTCAACGCCGCGCGATAGATCGTGGAAAGCTCGCACAGGAGTCGATAGGCTTGATTGCTCCCAGATTCATATGGCGGTCTTGAGTCCTGGCCTTCTGCGAGAAACCAAGGTCGACACTCGGCCTCTCCCGGCCTTTCTTGACACCCGACCTCCCCGACCTTTCGGCCCCTTGTAAGGCAGCCTGATGAGTACCCCCCTCCCAGTCCAGAGCATATTCAGCCTTCCGGGAGGGAAAGGTAAGTACGTAGATACGCTCGTCGAGTTCTTGTCGTGGCTCTCGGGGCGGGAAAACACCAACCGGTTGGAGGCGGGCGAATGGTTTGACACACGCTTTGGCGCCGCCCGGTCGACTCAATACTATCTCGCGGTCCTACGTGATTTCGGCGTGGTCGAACTCGACCGAGGAAAGCAAGGTGCGGTTCGCCAGACAGATCTGGGTCGAAAGCTCTTGAAGGCGGACCAAGAAACTCAGGTCGCGATTCTCGTCGAGAGATTCGTCGATGGGTTCGCCGCCAACAGGGAAATCCTCGATACATTCGCGAAATCCAACGCGCCGGTAAGTCTTCAAGAACTTCGATCAAGGCTGCGGGAGAAATTCCCCTTCTGGACGAGCGTGTATCAGTACGACTACCGACTTGGTTGGTTCGATACGCTTGGATTGCTTCGCTCCGTAAGTGGGCGCACCTTCGAGATCACGCCCAAGGGCAAAGAATACTCGCACAAGTACCCGCCGACAGAGAATCACATTCCTCCTATCCTTGTCGTGGGAAGAAACGGCGATACCAACCCCCCCGAGATTACGTCTCCCCTTGAGGAACTGATCTCGGAGCTTCGCTCGGCTTCCATCGACTCGACCAGGCCCAGTCGTTTTGAGAACGCCCTCGGACGGGCGTTCGAGACCCTCGGCTATTCCGTCAAGCAACTGGGAGAGTCAGGCGATACGGACGTACTTGCCGAGGCGGCTGCCGGGAACGACTCGTACCTAATCGTCGCCGATGCGAAGTCGCGGGGTACCGGTAAGGTTGATCAACTCGAAGTCCTGAGTCTCAAAGACCACCAGACGCTCAACGAGGCGGACTACGCGGTGGTGGTCGCCGGGGGCTTCGCCGGTGGCAAGGTGGCGGCACACGCCGCCGAACATGGAGTGACGCTGCTGCCTCTCGGCGTTCTTGAGGCTTGGTTAAGGCTACACGACGCCTGGCCCCAGGATCTCATCGTCTACCGCTCGATCTTCACGATCAAAGGATTCGTGGAGAATCTCCCAGCCGAACTGCTTCGAGTGACCAACGACCGAAAACGGTGGGGAAGGCTCCTCGCGGACATCGTGGATCTGTTCAGCGAGACCTACGAACACGGGCTCTCCGAGCCGCTCTCGCCTCGGGACGTGTTTCGGATGCTCGTGACGCGGAAAAGGGGCGTGCCCTACCCCGAGCGGGACGTGAGTGGGATCCTCGAAATGTTGAGCCATCCCGTCGTGGGGGCACTGAACCATAAAGAGGGCGGATACATCCTCGTCATGTCAAGAGAAACGCTGGGTCTGAGGCTCAGGCGGCTGGCGGAGGAGGTTGAAAGCCTGGACAGCATCGAGCCCCCCTGACGCCTACAAAGAACTCCCGTAGCTCACGCCACACGCAAAACCCAGGAGTTTCGCGGGGATTGGGTGATCCGTGGATGCGGATTACCCCCAACAGGGCGTCGCAGGTTTTCCGAAACCCCTGACCTTCATGCTTGGGGTGCTGTTCGTTTCGGCTTGGCGGACCACGGCGGGTGTGATATCTTGAAAGTCTCTATGGAGACGATAGTTATGACGATTACCATGCCGCCGGAAGGCGAGAAATCGATCCTCGCCGCCGTGCGAAGCGGCCGGTTCGCGTCGGTCGATGAGGCGATGGCGGAAGCCGCCCGCCTGCTGATCCGCGAACTCAGCCGGAAACCGCTGGCCCCGCCCCCGACTGACGCGGGCGACGAGTCGCCCGACCCATTTCTGGGCTTGATGCGCGACGACGCCGAACTGATGGACGAGATCGTCGCCGACGCCTACCGCCAGCGGCGGGAGGACAGGTGAGGTCGGGTGGCTCGCGGCCCCGTTCGGATTCCGAGGAGGCACGCGCCCTATCGGAGCAGGGGGGCCTGGGTGTAGTGCTCGGGAAGTGAGACGATCGGCGGCTCCAGTTCCACTCCCGCCTTTCGACGCGCCACCACGCGGACGTACCCCAGGGTTCGACCCTCGTCGGCTTCCAGCGCCTCGATCTCCGGGAGGTTCTCCGGGCAGACCGCTTGGTGCCAGTCTCGCCAGAACCGCCACCCTTCCGGCATCGTGTCGGCCCGCTCGATCTCCACGAGGCCGGTCTTCTCCCAGTGGCGTCTCCACCAGTCGGCCGAGTGCAGCGACCAGCAGCCGGGCGTCCACCAGGCTTGAAGCGCCTCGGGAATCGGGCCGGTGATCTCGTGGATCAGCCCCGCGCTGGCGATCCCCAGTGATCCCCCCGGTTTGACGAACCGGGCGATCGTGTTCAAAAGGTGGTCGTCGGTCCCGAAGTACATGGCGGAATCGACGCAGACGATCGCGTCGAAAAACTCCGACGCGTAGGGCAGGGATCGGGCGTCCGCGTGGATCGGGAAGACGCCGTCCTCGACCTCGGCGTCCCGGATGCGCTGAAGGTTTTCCGTCGCGCTGAACCAGAGGTCCGTCGCCCAGACCTGAACCCCGAACTCCCGCCGCAGGAAGATCGACGAGGCCGCCCGGCCGCAACCGAGGTCGAGCACCCGCATCCCCTGGCGCAGTTCCAGCGCTTCGGCGAGCCACTCGGTCAGCCAGAGGGGGTTCGCTCCGCCGCTGGCGCTGGCGACCAGCCAGTCGGGATGATAGGCCGAGGCCCTCGGGAACCGGTCGGACGTCAGTCGCTCGTCGGGGGACATGGGCGAAACCCTCTCTCGAATCGAACTCAATCGGGCACCTGGGTCGCGTAGAGCCCGGTCCTCCTCCA
>JBFWRA010000562.1:0-4281 GCA_050249155.1 Isosphaeraceae bacterium
TCTCGACCGACCCCACGATCGCCGCGCTTCGACTGATCCTGGCGGGGGCTTCCCCCGAGAGCGAGACGGAGCCTCTCATCCGACTCCTGCGCCACGGCCGATTTCGGCCCGACTGGCCGGGCCTCCGCGCTCCCAACCTCGCGACGCGGGCCGCGGCGGCGATCCGCGAGAGCCGGGTCTTCCGCGGCCACGATTCCCTTCGTCACGCGCTGGACGCCGCGATCAATAAAAAGGAATCCGTCGGATCCGAACGACGCCGAGAGGCGATCGACGTCGGGGAACTGGTCGGCCGCGTGCTCGCGGAGCTGGCCACCTTGAATCGTCCCGGTCGTTTCGCGGAGCACGCCGAGAGGCTGGGCCGGCTCGCGTCGTCGCTGGGGTTGGACCGCGAACCCGGCCCCGGCGGCGACGCGCCCCTCGACCTGCTCTGGAACGCCCTGGACGACCACGCCGCGACGCTCGACGAGTTGGGAAAAGGGTCGCGGTCTCTGGACCTGAACTCGTTCGCCCACGCCTTCTCCACGATGACCGACGACCTCGTCCTCGACGACGGACCGATCCCTCCCGGCTCGATCGTCTTCGCCACGGTCGACGACGCCCGAGGCGCCCGGGGCCGGCTCGTCCTGCTGGCCAACCTCGTCGAGGGGACGTTCCCAACGCCGGAGGCGGTCCTGGGCGAAAGCGGAAGCCTCTCCCGAGAGCGAAACCGCTTCTCGCGCGTCGCGGGATCGGCAGATGAACAACTTCTTTTATTCTATCCGACTCGCGACGTGAAGGGCCAGGAACTCCTGGCCGCCGGGTTCCTGGACGACCTGCGGCGCTCGCTCGCGCCCGAGGCCCTGGCGCGGGTCGAGGAACGCCATGACCGCTTCGACCCGGCCCTGGTCGACCACGAGGATCTGGCGCGAAGCCCAGCCGACGCCAGGGTTCGCGCGGTCGCCCTGGCCTTCCAGCGGCGGGACGACGCCCCGCTCAGGCGGCTGGCCGGCGACCCGCTCCATCGCGAGGTGCTCGAAGGCACGGCCGCCGCCCTGGCGCTGCGACGCCAGCGCACCACCGGCCGCGAGTTCAGCCGTTACGAGGGTTCGCTCACCGACCCCAGGGCCCTGGCCCGGGTCGCCCTCGCCTTCGGCCCCGACCGTCCCTTCACGGCCAGCCAGCTTGAATCGTACCTTTTCTGCCCTTTTCAATACTTCATGCGTTACGTCCTGGGCCTCAAACCGGTCGACGACCGCGACGAGCTGGGCGAGGACTTCGCCGGCCGGGGCAGCCTGATTCATGAGTTCCTGGAAAAGCTGGAACGCCGAAGGGCCCTGGGCGCGACCGACCGTGAGAGCCTCGCACGCGAGATGATCCGCGAGGTCTTCGAGACCGAGCCGGACGACCTGCCCGAGGTCGAGTCGGGCCGTTACCTGATCGAGACCCGTCGCCTGGAACGCGCGGTCAACGAGTACCTCCGCCAGGCCAGGACGTACGAGGCGGCGGCCAGGGAGTCGCCGCCGACTCCGACGCGCTTCGAGGTCTCCTTCGGCATGGCCGAGGGGGAGGACCAGGGATCGTTGGCCTGCCTTCAGCTCGGGGAAGGGGACGTCGCGGTCAAGGTTCGGGGCACCATCGATCGGATCGACGTGATCGCGTCGGCCGAGGGCCTGAAGTACCGGATCATCGACTACAAGACCGGCAAGGTCCCTTCGAAAACGGAGATCGAGAACTTCGACAAGCTTCAACTGCCGGTTTACGCCCTGGCGGCCGAGCGGCTGGTCCTCAGTCGCGAAGCGGCGAAGTTCGACGAGGTCGGGTACTGGGGCCTCGCGGACAGGGGGTACGCCGCGGCGAAGCTGAACTGGGCCGCGTTGTTCCAACCGCTCGAAGACAAGATCCTGGGGGCGGTCGACCGGCTCCGCTCCGGCCGGTTCGTGGTCCAACCGAGAAAAGAGGAATGCACCCGGCGTTGTGACTTCGCCTCGGTCTGTCGGCTCAGGCAGGTCCAACGGGTCCGCAAGGAAGAAGGGCCCGACGAACCATGACCGGAGAGCCCTCGTCAATTCCGGAGGCCGCTCCGCCGACGTTCACGCCCGAGCAACGGCGGCCGCTGGAGGTCCGCGGGGCGAGCGTCGCCCTGAGCGCGGGGGCGGGCTGCGGCAAGACCACGGTCTTGACCGGGCGGTTCCTCGGCGCGCTCGACGCGGGCCCCGAGGCGCTGCGGACCATCGTCGCCGTCACCTTCACCGAGAAGGCCGCCAGGGAACTCCGCCAGAGGATCAGGGCAGCCTGCCACCTTCGGCTCAGGCAAGGGGGGGAGAACGCCGACGACTGGCTCGACGTGCTTCGCGGCCTGGAGGCCGCGCCGGTCTCCACGTTCCACACGTTCTGCGCCGGCTTGCTGCGCCGGCACGCCCTCGACGCCCGCGTCGACCCCGATTTCGAGACCCTCGACGCCCTGATCGCCAGCAGCGTCCGGGACGAGTCGGTCGGCCGCTTCGTCCGCCAGAAACTCGCCGACAAGGACGACGACCTCGTGAATCTGGCCGTCGAGTACGGACTGGAACAGATCTCCGAGTCCCTCAAGAGTCTGGTCGTTCAGCGCGACGCCGATCGGCTGGCCGACTGGATCGATCGGGACGACGACGAGGTCCTCGAACGCTGGCGAATCGCCCACGACCAGCGCGTCCTGCCGAACCTCCGTCGACGGCTCCTGGACGCCGGTCGGACCTGCGCCGAGTTCTGGCGCGCCGAGAGTTCCGACGTCAAGAGTATCGCCGCCAAGCGCCTCAAACTACTGAACGAACTGAACGACCTGGCCGACCGGATCGACGATCGCGATTGGCTGGCGGAAGTCCACGAGACCGCC
Source organism: Isosphaeraceae bacterium (assembly GCA_050249155.1). Taxonomy (GTDB): domain Bacteria; phylum Planctomycetota; class Planctomycetia; order Isosphaerales; family Isosphaeraceae; genus JBFWRA01. Next base: position 2,852 of record JBFWRA010000562.1, read on the forward strand.
AAGATGCCCACCGGGGTCAAAAAGCACCAATGGCCCTCCCCTGAGGTCCATAAGAGGGCGGGGGAGGTTCTCGAGGACTTCCGCAAGGCGATCAAAGCCTGGCGTGAAGCCGGCGAGGACGACGAGGACGTCTCCCGGGTCGCGGCGCGGCTGGGCCGGATGTTCGCCAGGCTGGGCGCGGGGGCCCGTCAGGCTTACGAGGAGGCCAAGCGCGACCGTGGCGGGCTCGACTTTGACGACCTGCTCCTGAAGACGCGCGACCTGCTCCGCGAGGTCCCCTCGGTGCGCGAGGCCGAGGGGCGCGCCGTGACCTTCGTCCTGGTGGACGAGTTCCAGGATACCGACCCGGTCCAGAGCGAGATACTCCGCCTGCTGACCGGGGACGGATTCGCCGACGGCCGGCTGTTCGTCGTGGGGGACTTCAAGCAGTCGATCTACCGGTTTCGAGGGGCTCGACCCAAACTCTTCCACGAGTACCGGGCCAGTTTCCCGGATCAAGGCCGGCTCGAACTCACCGAGAATTTTCGGAGCGTTCCCGGGGTGATCGACTTCGTGAACGCCCTGTTTCACGAAGCCTTCGAGGGGGAGTCCGGGCGACTCGTCCCGGGACGTGGCGTGTCGGCCTCCCTCCCCGGCGAGCGTCCGGCGGTCACGTTCGTCTGGCCCGTCGCGGACGACCAGGGAACCGACGAGGCGACCGAGGGAAAAACCGAGGAATCGACCAAGGTCCTCCGAAAAAACGAGGCCGTCTGGCTCGCCCGGCTGATTCGCTCCCGGATCGAGGAGGGCTGGCCGATCCGCGACCGGAAGACCCGGGAGATCCGTGACGCGCATCCCGGTGACGTGGCGATGCTCTTCAAGGCGATGACCGACCTGGCCCCTTACGAACGGGCCCTGGCCGACGAGGGACTGGACTATCACGTCATCGGCGGCTCGGCGTTTTACGCCCAGGACGAGGTCACCGATCTGATCAACGTCCTCTCGGTCATCGAGGACCCGTTTGACGGCATCGCCCTGGCCGGCGCGCTGCGGAGCCCCGTCTTCGGTCTCAGCGACGACGCGATCTACTGGCTTGGGGCCCCCGAGCGGGGAGCGCTGGCCCCCCGGTTCCTCGGCGACGAGGCGCGCGACGACCTTCCGGCGGCCGACCGCCCTCGCGTCGACCGCGCCCGGAGCCTGCTGGACCGCTGGCGGGCGATGAAGGACCGAATCCCAATCGGCGACCTGGTCGACCGCGTCCTGGAAGAATCCGGATATGAACCCGCCTTGCTGGGCGAGTTTCTCGGGGATCGCAAACGGGCCAACGCGCGGAAGCTCGTTCGGATGGCCAGGGAATTCGACGCGCGGGGGGGGATCACGCACGCCCACTACGCGGCGAGGCTCCGCGCCGACCTGCGCGAACCTCCCAAGGAGGAGCAGGCCGCGACCAC
>JBFWRA010000563.1:0-4280 GCA_050249155.1 Isosphaeraceae bacterium
TTGGGATTCTTTGGGGGACCAGGCGTATCGGCAAGAACGTGTTGCTCTGGGCCCTGGTGCTTCTCCCCGCGCTGTACGTGGGAACCCGGATGTCCGGGGTGTGGACCGGGGAAGGCCTCGTGGAACTTGCGCGCGTCTACCTTGGGCCGGATCGAGCGTCGTCCTTGCAGACGCGGTTTGAGAATGAGGACCGGTTGATCGCCAGGGCGCTGGAGCAACCGGTCCTGGGTTGGGGGGGGCACGGGCGCTCCCGAGTGGTCAACGAGTTTGGTCGGGATATCACGCTGAGCGACGGGCTCTGGGTGATCTACCTGGGGACTCAGGGGATCGTCGGCCTGGCGAGTCTTTTGCTGACGGTGAGTTTGCCCCAGGTGGGGCTGCTCCTGAAGACCCGGGGCGCGCAGTGGCGACTGCCGGGGATGCAGTTGGTGGCGGCCTGCGTGGTCTTCTGTGGTCTCTTCCTGATCGACTGTCTATTGAACAGCAACCCGAACCCCGTCTATTTCATGGTGATCGGGGGACTTTCCGGGTTCTCCGCCGTGCGCCGGACCTCGGCGGTGGAAGAGGCGGCGGCCAATCTGGCGCTGGGAGATCAGTTGGTCGAGGAGGAGGCGTTCGAGGAAGCGGAACTGGTGTACCGCCAGACCCTGGTGGGGCTGGCCAGGTCCCGCACGGGCGATCCCTCGGAGTGGATCGGGCTGGGCGAGGCGCATCGATCGCTGGGTCGGCTCCTGCTGACGGTGGGGCGCGACGAGGAGGCCGAGGCGGAGTTGCACGAGGCGGTGGCCGTGTACGAGGACCTCGCCAGTCAGGGGACGTCCGTGGCGGCCGCCTATGTGCCGTGGTCCGCGGCGCTGGACGCCCTGGCCCGGCACTTCAGGGCCCAGGGCTACCAGCGCGAGGCGGAAGCGGCCTGGCGGCGGGCTTTGGAGGTGCTGGAAGGGGCGCTGGCCGGGGCGTCGCCGGGCGACGGAGTCTGGCGAGCCTACGCGGATCGACTCAACGATCTGGCCTGGCACCTCGCCTTCCCGGAAGACCCGGCCCAGGCCGACGCCGAGGCCGCGGCGGGTCTGGCTCAGCGCGCCACGACCATCCAACCCGAGGAACCCTGTTACTGGAACAGTCTGGGCGTCGCCAGGCTGTTCGCGGGGGACGACCGCGGGGCCATCGAGGCCATTTCCCGATCGGTCGAGCTGGCCGCCGGGGGCAACGGATTCGACTTCTACGTGATGGCGATGGCTTGCGCCCGCGTCGGCGAGCCGGGCGTGGCTCAGCAATGGTACCAACAAGGGGAGCGGTGGCGGTCCCGGCAAGGGAACGACGGTCGCGACCTGGAGCGGGTTCGCGGCCTCGCCGAGGCGATGATCGCCGACGCCGACGCGCACGACCACGGCGTGCTTTTGCCCAGCGAGTAGTCCGCGACGGCTTGCCGGCAGAACTCATCGGTACTCCCGGACGATGATGTCCTCGGGAGGAGGATCGTCTCACGTCGCGACGGACCTCGGACTTTCGTTCCGCGCGAGCGGACGTCACGGACCGGGTTTCGTGGCCGATCGGCGAGCCCACTCCCGGCGACTCCGCTCCCCGTGATCGCGGGGCGGTCGGTCTCGTCCGTCAATCGGCCCGCGTGTGGGGCCTGCGCGACGACCGACCTCCAGGCTCGGCCTCGGGGTCGCTTTCGCCCTCGCCCGTCCCGCGCCCGACGAATCCCATGTTCGTGACCTGATCCGCGTGGTCGGCCGGAACCCGCCAACTCGGCCAAGATCCCGCGTTTTCGCGGACCCGACCCCGAGACCCGGTCCCTCTTCGACGGCTCCATCGAGGTGCATCAGACGTGGCATCGAACCCGTTCTCGATCAATGGATTCCTCTTCAATTACTTTCTGGACGCCAACAACATCCCTGGCGCCGACGGATCGCCGGTGATCCTCTCCGGGTCGTACACCGTCCCCTCCGCCTTCTCGTCGCCAACCCTGAAGCTCGCCGCCGTCAACGGCCGGAAGTCGCTGTCGTTCGCCAGCGGCCAGGCCATGCTCGCCACGATCCCGGCCCTCGATCCCAGTCCGAACAACAGTGGCGGCGCCTTCCCCAACGGCTTCAGCGCCGTCGCCGTGATCAAGCCGAACAGTCTGACCAATCTCGGTTCGAATCATCCCTTCGACCGCCGAACGTTCGTCGGCTTCCGTTCCACCGCGGAAACCTCCGGTGACAACGCCTGGTCGATCACCCAGAGCGGCAAAATCGTCACCAACCTCCAGCACCACGCCTCCTCCGGCCACTGGGGAAGTGACGGGGCCCAGGGCATCGGCACCTTCTCCCCCGGACACTGGTACGTCGTCGGGATGCGAACCGATGGCCAGATCCTAACCTGCTGGAAGGGGCTTTCGTTTGATAAAACCGATACGAACACGTTTTATGGAGCGGGCTACTCCCAGTTCATCAACGGGTTTTGCCTGGGTGCCGACGCCGCTCGACCAGGGACCCGGAACTGGTCCGGCGAGATCGCCTATTTCGCCCCGTTCGATCGCGCGATCACCGACCAGGAATACGCCGAAGTCGCCACCTGGCTGCTGGACCTCTACAACCTCCCCTTCCGCGAGATCCAGCTCCAGGCACTCACCGGCACCACGGGACAGGACGTCTTCCTCGTCCTCTCCAGCTCGACCACCGGCAAGCCCGCCCATGTGTCCTCGGTTTCCGGACCGATCGGTTATCGAATCAACGGCGGCCCGTTGGTCCAGGCCACCCCGTTGTTCCGGACTTATGGTGACAACGAGGAAAGGTCCAGTCTGCTGGCCATCACCCTGCCCACGGCCTTGACCCCGGTCGACACGATCACGGTCACGATCCCGCCAGGAGTGATTCAGACGATCCTCGGGCCAGTCGAGGAAGCCACCGACCACCCCGTCGCCAATCACACCGGTCAGCCAGCCATCCTCAACCAGGAACCGCCGGCCGAGAGGACGATGATCCTCGGGTGGAACTACAACCACCAGGGGGCCTACTACACGACGGGGACCGGATACAAGAATCTCTTCAAGACCGCCTCGGTCATCAACGAGCACACGCTCACACTCGACGCGAATTTCAACGTCGTCAACGCGCCCCAGGGCACCACGTACCTGGTCCGAACCGGCTCCGAGGACGCCTCGAACGGGCCTGGCGTCAACGGCGATTATCCGGGGGCCGAGTACGGCCGCTACGTCGTCCAGTGGGACGGGCCGCCAGGCTCGCTGCTGGAACTGGCCTCCTATGCCTACGATCAGGGCCAGACCGTCATCACCCACGTTCCGGAACTCGACGACCTGGCCGGCACCACCAAGCGTCGTTACTACGACGTGACCCCGTCCGGCGCGATGACCCGTCACCGGCCCACCTTCTCGCTGATCCACGCCAGCTCGGGCCATACGTGTACCAATATCGTGGTCCAACTGGCGCGGTATCAGGGCACGTCGGGATACTTCGTCGATCAGGTGATCGAGCGCATGGGCGGCTGCGACTCGATCCGGTTCATGGACGCGATCCAGACCAACTTCAGCAATATCGGCAACGTCGCCGAGTTGACCCCGCTGACCGACGCGACCTGGAACCGGGTCAAGACCCGGACCATTCCCATCAGCCGGATCGAATCGTACGAGGGTCAACATTACGCGGGCGACTCCAACGTACAGCACTGGAAGATCACGTTCGCCGAACCGCATGGGTTGACCGACGGGCAGGGGTTCACGATCCTGTCGACCAACGGCGATCCGATCCACGTCGAGTTGACCACCGGCACGCGCGATCTGAGGTTCTTCGGAACCGGCGGCAACGTTCTGAGCGCGACGGAGTTCTATCTGATCGAGTGGATCGGCGGCGGGACCAGTCATAGCGCGACGGTCACGCCGTTCACCGGCGGCAACGCGGTCGGATTCGTCGAGGTCACCGGCGGCATGCCCGTGGCGATGCTCGCGCACCTGGTCAACGAGACCGGGGCCGGGGCCTGCCACGTCTGTGTGCCGCACCCCGCGTCCGACGCCTGCGCCGCCCATATGGCCGACGTCCTGGCGGCCACGCTTCAGGCCGGCAAGAAGGTGCGGGTCGAGACGTCCAACGAGGCCTGGAACCTGGGCTTCAGCCAGTGGGCGCACTGGCGCAACGAGAGCGTCAAGCGGGGCCTGGTGCCCTGGCCGCTCCAGTCCACGGCCGAGGGGTACATCGCCCGGTCCGTCGAGATTCTGGATAGCTTCACTACCCGATGGGCCGCGGCGGGCCGGCCGGCCGGCGAGGTCGAGTTCGGCG
>JBFWRA010000564.1:0-4267 GCA_050249155.1 Isosphaeraceae bacterium
ACCCATGCGATGCCGGGAGTACCCCGTGACGAGGACGTTCAGGGAATTCATGTCCATCGATGGGTCCATTCGTCGAAGCGCGGGCCACTGTTCTCATTCTCCTTCGTGGGCGGCGCCGTCCGCGCCTTGAGGCGGCTGCGGCGAGAGTTCGACGTGATTCATACCCACCAGGCCCTCTGGGAAGCGGTGGCTACGGGCCTGGCGCGTTCCGCCGGTCTGCTCAGGGGAATTCCAACGCTCGTTCAGCCGGCCAGCTCGGGCTATTATGGAGAAGCCCAGGAGCTTTCCCGAACCCGGGGCCGGCGCGTCCTCAGACGCTTGATCCTCGGCAACGACGTTTTCGTCGCGATCTCGGCGGACGTCGAGCGCGAGTGGCGCGACCTTGGAGTACCCCGCGATCGACTCTTCAAGATCTCCAGCGGCGTGGATGCGGAGCACTTCTCCCCTGGTCCGAGGGGACCGGAGACGCTCACGCGGACCAGGCCCCGCGCGATGTTCACGGGACGACTTCACCCCCAAAAGAACCTCGACGTCCTGCTCGACGCCTGGCCACGGATCGCCGAGGCCACCGGCGCGTCTCTCGCGCTGGTGGGGCACGGGCCAGAACGCGACCGACTGACGGCCAAGGCGAGCGCCCTGGGCCTGTCGGATCACGTCGAGTTCCTGGGGTCGGTCCCCGACGTCGCCGAGACGCTCCGCACGGCCGACCTGTTCGTCCTGCCCAGCGTCGCCGAGGGGATGAGCAATTCCCTGCTGGAGGCCATGGCGACCGCCCTGCCCTGCGTGGCCTCCGACGTCGGAGGCAACCAGGACCTTCTGGGCCAGGGCGACGCCGGCGTGCTCGTCCGCCAGGCGACGCCCGACGCCTGGGCCGAGGCGCTGATCCCCCTGCTCCAGTCCCCCGAGCGGCGCGCCAGGCTGGGCGCGGCGGCCCGTCGCCGAATCATGGAGGAATACGCGCTGGGGCGGGTCGTCGACCGCTATGAACACCAGTATCGAGCGATGCTGGAACGCGGCCCTTGAGGACCGACCGTCCCGCGATTCGAAATGGGAAAGGCCCGGCGAGGGCCGGGCCTTCTGGTTTCGGCCGCGACGGAGCGCGACGTCCAACTCACTTCTTGCCGGCGTCGATGCCGAGGAGTTCCACCTCGAAGACCAGCACGGAGTTTGGTTCGATGGGCGAACCCTGGGGAGGATTCTCTCCGTAGGCCAGGTTCGCCGGGACGAAGAGTTGCCACTTTGAGCCAACCTTCATCTTTTGAAGGGCTTCCGTCCAGCCGGCGATCACGCCGTTGACTTCGAAGCTCAGCGGCTCGCCACGTTCGATCGAACTATCGAAGACCGTGCCGTCCAGGAGTGTGCCCTTGTAGTGGGTGCTCACGGTGTCGGTGGCCTTGGGAATCGCCCCGGTCCCTTCCTTCAGGACCTTGTACTGAAGCCCGCTGGGCAGGGTTCGCACCCCTGGCTTGGATTTGTTCGCGGCGAGGAACGCCTTGCCAGCCGCGTCATTCTTGGTGGCGGCGGCCTTCATCTCAGCCATTCGCCTGGCGTTGAGTTGATTCTGGAACTCGGTCATCGCCGCCTGAATCTGTTCGTCGGTCATCAACGCCTTGGCACCCGTGAGCCCGTCCCTCAGCCCTCGGGCGAGCACCTCGGGATCGATCTCAACGGCCTGGGCCTTGAGGTTTCGGCCGAGGCTGAGCCCCAGTCCGTAGCTGGCTTGCGACTTGAGGTCGGCGAGTCCCGCCGGAGGCGCGGGAGCCGGGGTGGCGGCCTTCGGCGCGGCTTTCTTGGTGTCCTGACCGACGGCCAGAGCGGAGACGGCCACGAGCCCCAGCCCGGTCGCGGCGATGATGGAAAACTTCATCCGAAATCCTTGTGTCATGGTGTGGGAGAGTCGACTCGCCCAGCCCGTTGAAGGCCGTCCCTGGCGCGCGCGAGGGTGCCCGGCGAGTCGCGAGCCAAGTTGGCAATTTAACGAAATCCCCGCGTCGCGCGTAGGGCACTTCCCGCGTGCGAAGGGCCACCACGTCAAGGCAAGGTCGAATAAATCACCACGTTGGTGGCGATCCGGATGGCGCTCTCCGGCGTGTAGCCCTTGCAGTCCAACCCCTGGTGTCTCTCCAGGGCGCATCCGATATCATACTTGGAATAGATGATCGCCCAGTGCCCCTCGATCTTGACCCCCTCCAACTGAGGATAATCTCGTCCCCCGCCAGACGCCTGGCTGTACTGGACGTCGGAGAGGTCATATCCCACCTTGCGGGTGAACAACTCGTCGTCGCGGGGGATCGGCACCAGGGGATTGTCCGGAAGCATCTCGGCGACCACTCGCCGGAATGAGGCGTCGAAGGCCGGGTTCCCACACGCGGAGTCGGCGAAGATCGTCCCTCCCCCAGGGTCGAGGTGCCGGCGAAGGGCTTCCATGTCCGACGCGTTGAACGTCAGCGCCGCGCGACCATGGACGTACACCAGCGGGAAATTCACGAGGTTCGGGTCGCTCGGAAAGAGCTCACGGTGACTGACGACCACGTCGTATCCGAGCTTGTCGCGGAGCGAGGTCATCAGGTTGGGGATGGCCAGCGGGGCCACGTTCCAGTCCCCCGCGTGCCGGATCTTGCCAATCCGCAACGCCCCTCGCTTGGGAACCTCGGGACGGAAGTCGCGGACCTCGCGAATCGTGAGCTTGTCCGCGGGCAGTTCCTTGCCAGTCGCGTAATCCACCACGTTCTGACCGACGCGCTTGGCCTTGATGACCGCGGGGTTCGACGGGTTGGCCTCCATCTGGTTCCAGTAGCAGGAGAGATCCCCAGGCGAATAGATCACGACGGTTCGGCAGCCGTGCTCAATCCCCCAGAGCGGGTGGATCTCGGGCTTCAGGACGTGGCGCGACCTCCAGACGGCGTGCTCCTCGGATAGCGGCTTGAGCTGATACTCGGGCTCGGGAAAGACGCGACGCATCAAGTCATGAAAACCTTTATCGAACTCCGAGCGACCGCAGCAGGCCTCGGCGAAGATGAAGCCCCCCTGCTCGACGTAGGTTCGGAGCATTTTCTCCCCCTCGGCGGAGAATTCGGGGGGGAGGTGGCCGTTCAGATAGACGATGGGTGCCTGGAGCATGTCCTCGACCGAGGCGACGTTGGGATCGACGACCTGCCAGGTGAGCAGATGTTTCCAGTCCCGGGACACGGTGTCGACGAGGTTCCGCACGTCGTCGGGATCGTTGTTCCAGTCGGCGCTGGGGCCGTGCCGGAGCTTGTTGATGAGCACCGGCGCTCGTCCCTTGGCCAGAAAGAGCAAGGCGAAGGCGGTGGAGACGACGCGACCGCCACGCCCTTGCTCCGCGCCGACCCCTTCCCAGAAGCCTTCCAGGCGGTCCTGGTGCTGCACGAGTTCGGCGGCCCCCTCGCGGTACCAGTCATGCTGACCGAAGAACCGCTGACCGCTGAGTCGGCCCGCGCGTTCCAGGCCATAAAGGTAATAATATTTCCATTGCTGGCCCGAGGGAAAATTCTGGCCGACGTAGAAGTTGCGGGACATCCAGTCGATCCCGCGCTGGAGGCTGATATTCATCCCACCCTTGCCGCAGTTCTCGATCTCCTCCCCCCGAAGGAATTCCTGGCCCTGGAACCGCTTCAAGCCGGTGATGATGAGGCTGGAGATGCCCGCGGTGGTCATGCTGGCGGACGAGTTGTCGACGTCGGGCGTGTACGGGAAGCTGCCGTCGCGCAGTTGAGCCTGTTCCCAGTACTTTCGAGCGAGGGTCCAGACCTCGGGCTTGACCGGCACGCCGACTTCCGCGGCGGCGTTCAGGCCGAGCAAGGCGTACTGCGTGTTCGATCCGTCACCGCGGAGCGCCTTGAACTCGTTGTAGGTCCAGGATCCTGGCCAGTCGACGCGCTCGCCCGCCTTGATCTGGGCGCGTTCGAGCCAGGCGACGTTGGCGGTCAGTTTGAGCTGGTCGCGTTCCGGGGTGGCCGCGGCGAAGACCATCGTCTGGAGCCCGACGGCGTACGTGTTGTTCAGATCGCGCGGCGAGAAGTTGCGGAGATACTCCAGCGCCTTGCTGACGGTGGGCGAGTCGGCGGGTTCTCCGGCGGTGAGCAAGGCGAGCGTGACGAGGCTGGTGGTCCCGCTTCGCGCGTCGTTCTCGGCGTCGACCCAGGAGCCGTCTCCGCGCTGAGCCTCGCGGAGATACCGCATGCCGTTTTTGATCGCGGTTTCGACCTGATCGCGATTCACGTTCACGACGCGCTGCGCGTTGGCG
>JBFWRA010000565.1:0-4265 GCA_050249155.1 Isosphaeraceae bacterium
ACGCGAGGGGGGAAGATGTGAGCGTCCGACGTTGAGAATCGACCCTGGGTCCACGCGAGGCGAGAGTCGACCCTGCAGGCTCGCGGGGGGGCGATGGAGACGAACCGATCTTGGATCGGCGAACGGGGCTCGCGAACGTGGCCCAAGAACAGTGGGAGTTGGGTCGGTCGCCTCAGCCTTTCTCGCGTTGTCACCTAATTTAACCTCGAAGCCCGATCTCGACAACCGGGATCAGGCGTGGGATGCCTTGGAACGTGTCGCGAGGCGTTGACGTCGTCTGAGGTCCACACGGAGTTCTCGCTCATTCATTCCATGACGCCTTGGATGGGAGTGCCCTGGCAGAGGGTCAGGGGCCGGCCCAGCGGGTCGGTCAGTTCGATCCGGGGGTCGACGCCGAGCAGGTGGTAGGCCGTCGCGGCGAGGTCGGCGGGGGTGACCGGGTCTCGGGAGGGATAGGCGGCCCAGCGGTCGGAGGCCCCGTGGACGGTCCCTCCGCGCACGCCAGCGCCGGCCAGCACGCTGGAGTAGCAATGGGGCCAGTGATCGCGGCCGTCGCGACCCGCCCCCGCGCCGCCGACCACGGCCTGTCCCACGCGAGGAGTCCTGCCGAACTCGCCGCTCCAGACGACCAGGGTCGAATCCAGCAGCCCGCGGACGGCCAGGTCGTCCAGCAGGGCGCTGAGGGCCTGGTCGGCCGGGGGCATCAGCCGGGTCTTCAGGTCGATGAAGTTGCGGTTGTGCGTGTCCCAGTAGACGCTGACGTTGGTGATCCCGTCGTTGGGCCAGAACACGGTGACCAGCGGCACGCCGGCCTCGACCAGTCGCCTGGCCAGCAGAACGGTTTGTCCGTGGGGATGTCGACCGTAACGGTCGCGAACTCTGGGGTCCTCGCGGTCCAGGTCGAACGCCTCCATCGCGGAGCGGTCCGTGAGCAAGGCGTGGGCCCTGGCGTGGTGGACGTCAAAGGCCGAGGCCGTGGCGAGGGTCTCCATGCTCCTGGCCTGGCGCTCGACCAGGCGGAGGAGCCGACGGCGGTCGTCCAGCCGGTCGGGGCCCAGGCCGTCTGGCAGCCGAAAGGCCGAGGCGTGCCTGGCCTGGTACTCGGGGCGGTTCGGGTCCTCGTCGATGGTCAGCGGGTTGAGCGAGGGGCCGAGCCAACCGGCGGACTGCCCGTGGCTCTGCTCGACGAACCTCGGAGCGCCGTCGGGCACCTCCGGGCGCATTTGCACGAACGGCGGCAGGGCCGAGCGCTCGCGCCCCTTGTTCAAATGCGCGAGCACCGCGCCGAGGTGCGGGAAGTCCTCCCCCAGCGGCGCGGCGACCCCTTGAGGGGCGGGTCGGCCGGTCAGCAACTCGTGGGTGGCGGTGGTGTGGTTGACGTCGGCGTGGTGAACCGACCGGATCACCGCCAGCCGGTGCGCTTGTTGGGCCAGCCTGGGGAAGTGCTCGGAGATCCAGATCCCCGGCACGTTGGTCTCGATCGGCCGGAACTCGCCGCGGACCCCCTCGGGGGCCTCCGGCTTGAGGTCCCAGGTCTCCTGCTGCGCGGGGCCTCCCCACATGAACAAGAGAATGCAAGCCCTGGCCTTGCCGAAGGTCCCGCCGAGCGTCCCGGGCGCTTGACCCGCCGCGGCCCTCCCCTGAAGCAGCTCCGAGAGCCCCAGCCCGCGCAGCCCCAGCCCCAGGCCCCCCACGCGAAGCAATTCACGACGGCTCAAGACGCCGACCGGCCCGACTCGCCGTTGACCGCTCCCCGACATGAGATCCGCCCCCGACGATCCGAACCGACCGACCTTTTCTCCGCGCTTCTCTCCAACCCCTGTTGAACATACTCGATCCGCCCGGCCGAAGGAACCGGGCGGCGGGTCGTGGCGGAGTGGGGTGTCGGCGGGGCCGAGGGGCGTCCCGCCGGCCGTCGCGAGCCGCCAGGGCCAATCGCGGTGGACGGGTGGAGACGGTCCGAGCGCCGATCGTCGCGAAGCGCCCAGAAGCTTCCGATTTCGTGCCCACCCGATTTCGTGGCTGGCCTTTTCCGCAGTCCGCCTTTTCCGCAGTCCGTACGTCGAAACGACCCGCGGCAAAGGCCGCCGGATTCACGGCACAAGCGGAGGTCGTGTGACAAGTCCCGAACCATGTGGTACCCAACCCCGGCCACTCGTCGTCACTCCGTTGGCTGCCACTTCCTCGCTCCTTGCCCTGGGTCCATGGTGCGGTATCATATAAGTTGGCTGCTTCTTCCTCGCTCCTTGCCTTGGGTCCATGGCTCGGCGGAAGGAGAGGCTGTAACCGCAATCCAGGCAATCGCATGGTTTGGGGTCACGTCGTGGAATAGCAGCGTAACACTCAACGTGTGCTGCTGACGGCGGTTCGCATCGGGCGGACCGACCTCGGTATAGAACGTTGTGTGTGGCCCCCTTAGGGAGACACACATGACACACGAAAAGCCTTCGGGCAGCGGAAGCCTTTCGACCATCGGAATCCTGGCGTACGTGCTGATTTACCTCGGGATCGCGGGATGCCATGTGGCCCAAGCATTGGCGTTTACCCCTGAACCATGGGAAGCCGTCGCGGCCGTCTTGTACGTTGCGCTGGCGGTCTGGTGCTTCCTCTCGGGCGGCAGCGGGCATTGATGGCGACGTCCGCCGCCACCAGCCGGCCTCAACGGATAAGGTGGCAGGGATATTCCGATTGGCGGCATCGGGAGCCGCATCTCTTCCGATGATGAAAACGACACCGGCGACCTTTCGGTCGCCGGTGTCGTTTTGCGAAGCCAGCCCGGGCGAGTGAAACGGGAACGCAGCGCGTGAGACGGAGGCGCATCAAATTCTTCGACCTTGGGGACGGGTGGGAAAGATCAGGCCACGCGCGAAAACTGAGGATTTCGCGTGGATCGCTCGATTCTCCGACGGGTCGGGTCCGCTTCGGCCTTGGCGCGAGGTCAGCCGAGCAATCGTTGGCGTAGCTCCTCGACGGACGCTCGCCACTGGTCCCCCTCCCCCTCCTCCCACAACTCGCGCAGTTCGGAATCCTCGCCGAGAATCCGATCCATCACGGTCGAGGCCCGCGCCAGAAGTTCCGCCGAGGGAACCTGGGGATGGGAAGCGACCCAGGCGTCGACCTTCTCCGTGTACGCGTTCGTGTAGCCTGGCCGGCCCTGAAGGCGAGCGAGGACCTCGCACGCCGCCAGCGCCTGGGACGCGAGGTCCGACTCCAGGTAATCCCCCTCGCTCGCCTCGACCTCTTCCAGGGCGGACTCGACCAGGCTCAGGTCGTCGACGTCCTCCAGGTCATACGCCCAGTCGTTCGCGGTGTCGTTGTCGAAGGCGAGAACGCCCCAGGCACCCATGGGTAAGCCTCCACGACCTGGCCCGAGCCGACCCCAAAGCCCAGCGGACCGACCTGGCCCGCCGAGCGTGACGTCGTCGCGAACCCCGATGGAGCCTCCGCGACGTCCGTCATTGAAAGTTGAGCTGCCACGAGACGCCGAAGCGATCGTTGACCCAGGTGAACTTCTTACTGAACCCGTGGTCGTCCGGTGGCATCATCGCCGACCCGCCGGCCGAGAGCCGATCAAGGGCCGCGTCCAGCTCCGCCTCGCTCTCGCACTCCACGAACAGGGAGACCGACGGGGAAAACATGAAGGCATGCTTGGTCGGGCTATCGATGCGCATGACGCGCTGGCCGGCGATGGTGAAGTCCGCCCGCTTGACGCTTCCCTCCGCGCCCGGCTCGCCAGGCCCGTACCGGTCCATCCGCGTGATCTCGGAACCCGGGAAGAGCGACACGTGGAAGGTCGTCGCCGCCTCGACGGTTCCGTCGAACATCAAGAGCGGGGTGACCGAACTCGCCACGCGCGTCTCCAGACAGGATTCGAGATCGGCCGCCCCGGGCCCTGATCCATTGACGAATCAGGAGCCCAGGTGGCTTCGGAAAATGAAGAATACCGCTCCGAGAATGCACAGGCCAGCCCAAAGGTAGTCCAGTTTCAAAGGCTCCTTGAGGTAAAGCAAGGCGAATGGAACGAAGACGGATAACGTGATCACTTCCTGAACGATCTTGAGTTGCGCGACCGACAGGGCGGCGTGGCCGATTCGATTGGCCGGCACCTGAAGCATGTACTCGAAGAACGCGATCCCCCAGCTGATGAGGGCCGCGATCAGCCAGGGCTTGTGCCTCATCTCCTTGAGGTGGGCGTACCAGGCGAACGTCATGAACACATTGCTAAGCGTGAGCATGACGACGCTGAGAGCGACGGGGCGCATGGG
>JBFWRA010000566.1:0-4261 GCA_050249155.1 Isosphaeraceae bacterium
GGAGGTACGATTACGACCACGCTCGAAAGAACGATCGACTGGAGTCGGCGTCTCGTCATCGAACTCGATCTCCAAAAATGAAACCCTCAGTCTCGGAGGTCGCGCCTGACCGCGACAAGGCGCGGCGACGACCCCTGGCACTCGGAAGAACGCCCGTCTTTGAGAAGGACGGGGCCCCTCCGCCGGGCCGCGTCATGTCATCTCGTGTCGGCTCCGCTATCGCGGACCAGAATGAGTCCGGATGGTTCGCGATAGCGGATCCTGCGATGGTCGCACCATCCAACGAGAAACCGCTCTAGAAAGCGTCGGCGCTCACCACCTCGCCCCCGTTGCGGCTGCCCAGGGCGTTATAGGTTGGCATGCTGATGCTCTGCTTGAGGAATTTCACCGAGCCATCGCCGAAGAGGAAGTTCGCACCTCCTGGATGCTTGCTCTGGAACCCCTTGGCGGCCGCGGAGTATCGACAACCCAGCGGCGTCGAGGCTCCCTGCCACCTGCAATTGCAGGTGGGGTCCGACGCGGGGAAGGTGTTGGTCTTCCAGTTGATCGGGACCGTCGTGCCCGAGGCCGAGCCCGTCGACGTCCAGAAGGCGTTGTTCGCGTCGTTGATCGGGATCACTTCTCCGACCAGGATCGTGTTGCTGGTGCCGTCGGTCACGCTGGCGATCGGGACGACCTGCATCGTCGAGTAATCGGCGAACCCGCGCAGGGTTCCCGTGCCCAGGGTGAAGCCGCCAGGGAGGCCGCGGTTGGTCCCCCAGTAGCCGTGATAACCGATGCGCGGCTGGCCTGGAGGGGGCACGGCGTTCGGTGGGGTTTCCCAGGGCAGGCCGCCGTTCAGTGATCCGCCGGCGTAGTTATCCCCCCAGCTCATCGCGTAGTTGATGATGGGTACGCGCTGCGAGGGTTGGCCGGTCGCCGGATCGACGGGCGGGTTCCACGCGGGTGCCTGGCCCATCGGGTTGGGGTAGGGGCAACCCGGGCCGACCCAGGGCCGCGCTCCGTTTTCATGATCACCGTCGGACGGGCAGAGAAACGTTTTGGGAACGCCGAAATAGGCCGTGAACGCCTGGCCGACGTCCCCATACTGATTGGACCCCACCCCCATGCCGACGTTGAGCGAGTTGTAGACCGTGTTGCCTTCCATCTGGGGAAGGATCAACACCGCCCACGTGAAGAAGTTCGTGCTCCAGCCGCCTCCGGTGCTCGTGGAGATCGCGCCGGGCGGGAACACTCCCTGGGTATCCAGGTAGTTGTGGCAAGCCAGACCAATTTGCTTGAGGTTGTTGACACACTGGGCGCGGCGAGCCGCCTCACGCGCCGATTGAACCGCCGGAAGCAGCAGGGCGATGAGCACCGCGATGATGGCGATGACGACCAGGAGCTCGATCAGCGTGAACCCCGCGGCGAGTCTGCATCGCTTCATGTGACCTCCTTCGTTCTCATTGACGGACGACGGGAACGCTTGGCGTCGTCCACGTGCCTCGCATTCGGGTGTGGTCAGCCCGCTCACTTGCGAAAACAAGTGGGAAACAAGCTTCGTCGACACGATCCGGGGTGTTTCAAGGACGAGCGGACCGATTAACAGATCGCCAAAAGGCCACAGGGGAATTCGACTCGACTCAGGCACACCTTCCCCGTGGCGAGTCATGGTTCTGGGTAAGGTCAGAAGATCGAGTGATGGCGTTTCGTTTTCCGTTGAGATTGGAAGGAATGCGACGTACTCTTTGGAGGTTAGTCGCGTAAAAGATCACCTGTCAAGAAAAATCCAAGGACTTCGTTCTCAAGTGGTTTACGACTCTCGGGTCTTCTCACGCCGGTTCGATTCCAGCGAGGAGTCGGTCATGTCGTGGTATTCTCAAGAGGACATGATTGCGAAAGCGCCCACCAGGTCTTGGAAGACGTCGTGCCCCGACGGTCGTGAGCCATAATGGTGACGCTCAACCTGTCAGCGGGAGGAGGCATGGGTTCTTCGACGGATCGGGTTCGCGGGCGGCGGGGCGAGCATGTGTTCGGACAGAGGTTCGCGCGGGCTCGCGGGTGGGGTGGGCTCGCGCTGACGATCGCGCTGGCGGTCGGCCTGGCCGCGTGGTTTCGGTCGAGTTCGGAACCTTCCGAGGCGCGCGTCGTCGTCCAGCTTCTGGATGAGGGCCGTTGGGATGAGGCCCGCGAGACGGTGCGCCGAGGGTTGGCGGATCGCCCGGGTTCCTCCGAGGTCCAGCTCGCCCTGGCCTGGCTGGAATACCGTCGCGGGAGGCTCGCGGAGGCAATTGAGGCGACCGGGAAGGCGCGTTCGATGGGTCACGAGTCAGCGCCCCTGGATCGCCTACAGGGCTTGATCCTGGCGGAGGCTCGGCGCGACGTCGAGGCCGAGTCGATCCTCTCGCCCATCCTGGAGCGCTCCGATGGAAAGGACCTGGAGGTCGCGGAGGCGTTGGCGAAGTTGTTTCTCCGAACGTACAAGCTGCCCCAGGCCAAACGCGTGCTCGAACGCTGGATCGAGGTCGCCCCCGCCGACGCCAGGCCGTACCTCTGGCTCACCGACGTGGACAGAAGGACGGTCGCCGATCCCAACGTGTGGATCGCTCACTACCTGGCGGCGCTCGAGCGCGACCCCCGATTGACGCCCGCCTTGCTCGGGCTGGCCGAAGCGTATCTCGCCTCGAAACAACCGGCGAAGGCCGCGCGGGCGTTCCAGGATTATCTCGCCATCCGGCCCGACGATCCCAAGGCCCACCTGGGCGCGGCCAGGGCCGCCAAGGACCTGGGCGACGAGAAGGCTGTGGCGCGACACCTGAGCGAGGCGCTGCGATTGGCCCCCAACGATCCCGGAGCGCTGAAGGAACAAGCGGCCCACGAGCGCCGCGAGGGCGAACTCGAAGCCGCCCTCGCCACGATCGACCGTGCCCTGGAGATCGACTCGCTCGACTCGGAACTCTTCTACCAAAGATCCCTGGTGCTCGCTCAACTGGGACGGCACGAGGAATCCGAGGCCACGCGGCGGGAAATGGCCAAGCTCAAGAAGGAGCAAGACGAGATCCTCGCGATCCATGAAAAACTGCTCACAAACCCCAACGACCAGACGCTCCGCGGCAAGGTCGCCGTCTGGATGCTCGACCACGGTCAGACCGAGCAAGCCGTTCAGTGGGCGAGGCTGATCCTCGCCAGGGACCCCTCGCACGCCGCGATGAACCAACTGCTTGCGCGATACCATCGAAACCGTGGTGAGGTCGGGCTGGCCAACTACTATGGCCTGCGCGCGGGCGGCGAGGAGTGATCGGCGACGCGGCGAGTCCCTCGTCAGGTCGACTCACGTCCACGCGGGACTCGGGCCATCGTGCGTGTTCGAGAACAGCATCACGACTGAGCGGGAGCGAACTCGATAGGAACCGCCTGGGACCGGAGTCGACTCCCGCCAGGGCACGACGTCGAGCGGCGCGTCGAGGGCCGTGTCGATCCAGCGCCGCCAGGGCTGGGTTTGGCGGGCTTCCGGCAATTCGAAGTCGAGCGACTCCCAGAAGGCGTTCAGCATGAGGTGGAAGCGCAGCCCCTCTCGGCGCACCTCTCCGCCGACGGCGATGCTTCGGGAGGATTCGCTCCAATCAGGTTCGTGGAGCCTCACACCGTGCCACGCCGTGGTCGCCTGACGCAGGAACGCGTTCAGGCTAACCCGTCGGCGCTCGTGCTCCTCGCTGCGCAGCAGTCGGCGGGCGTTCAGCAGAGACACGAAGCGGCGCACGTCGGCGTGCCGGTCCAGCAGGCTCCAGTCGAACCATGTGGACGCGTCGTCATGACAATAGTCGTTGTTATTCCCGCGCTGTGTGCGTCGGACCTCGTCTCCCATCAGGATCATGGGCACTCCCAGCGATAGCAGCGTGATCGTGAGAGCGTTCTTCACCTGTCGGTTGCGCAGCGCCTCCACGGCGGGGTCGTCGGTCGGGCCTTCGAAGCCGCAGTTCCAGCTTCGATTGTCGTCCGTTCCGTCGCGGTTGCCCTCGCCGTTGGCCTCGTTGCGCTTCGCGTCGTAGGAGACCAGGTCGTTGAGCGTGAATCCGTCGTGGCAAGTCACGAAATTGACGCTCTGCTCGGCCTCGCGCTCCTTGTGGCCATAAACCTCCGGGCTGCCGACCAACCGGTCCGCCAGGTTCCGCACCGATCCGCCCTTCCCGCGGAGGAAGTCGCGAACGTCATCACGGAAGCGACCGTTCCATTCCCTCCAGGCGTCGCCGACGAAACTGCCGACCTGATAGAGACCAGCGGC
>JBFWRA010000567.1:0-4260 GCA_050249155.1 Isosphaeraceae bacterium
GACCTTCACCTCGCCCTCGGCGCTGACAGCCACCTCTCCCGAGAAGGGGCGACCCTCCAGCGTGCCTGAAACGTCGGCGGTGAACCCGGGGAAGTCGTTCCACACCGCTCGTCTGGCGACGGCTGATTGAAACGCCTCGACGGCCTCGGCGTCGGCGTCCTGGCGATCCAGCGGCCAGGTGAAGGCCAGCGTGGCGAACTCCCGGATCTCGTCGTAGCGTTGGCCGTCGTGTTCGCCGGGGGACTTCACGTCGTCGCGAACGTAGACCGAGTATCGCCCTGGTTTGGGCGGAGTCCAGGCGACCTGGCCGTCGGAACCCGCCTGGAATTCGCTGACGGAGAGATCCGAATCGACCGCGGTGAACTTCAGGTTCGCGATCGGGGTTCCCGACCTCAGCGTGACGAACCGGACGCGGTCGCCCTCAAAGGTGGGCACGATCTCCAGCGCCACGGGCTTGGCGTCGGTCGCGAGGTTTCCGTGGGCCGGCTTCAGAGCGTTCAGCGCGTCGGGCTTGCCCGCGACCGCCTTGGGATAGTATCGCAGCAAGAACGGGGTCTGGTTCGGCCTGGCCAGCACCCCGTACTCGCAGACCCCCACCACCCCGATCGTTCCCGACGCGGGGACCGTGCCACGGAGCCGATCGGAAGCCTTCGCCACCGGCAGCCTGGAAAACGCGCCCGGTCGCTCCGAGGACTGAAGAAAAAGCGTGGTTTTGGCGATCTTGTCGACGAACTTGGGGTCGCCGGCCTCGGCCTGCTCGCTGAAGAAGACTTCCGCGGGCCGCCCGGCCTCGGCCATCGGTCCGATCCGCACGAAGAGGAAGTGCGCCCGGGCCTCCCACGTTCGCCCGACCATTCCCCAGGCCAGAACGGCCAGGACAAACCGTGTCACGATGGATCGTTTCATGATGGAATCTCGGTTGCGACTCTGAAAAGCCGACGGGACGGACCGACGGACCGATCGAACGAGGATAATTCCTTCTCGATCGCAACGGAAGGGATTGGGCCGCGGGTTGATCGCCACGGACCGGCCGGGGCGTTCGATCGTTGGCGATCGCCTCGCCGCGCGTTAGGTTAACGTGGCGACTCCCGGGATGACGACGCCCCGACGACCTTCGCGTGGTGGTTCTGGTGCCGACGAGCGAACCGTTGACCGGCCCGCGCGCGAAACCCCCGCCTCGGGTCGCGCCCCTGGTTCCCCTGGCGATCGCGGTCGCGTCGGGGATCGTACTCGACCGTTACCTCCAGCCCTGGGAAACCTCGGTCTGGGTGGCGATCGGAGCGCTCGTCGCGGCGCTGGGGATCGGGCTGAACCGGTTCCCCAGGCTCAGCGCGGCGGCGGTGGCGCTGGCCTGGTTGGCCGTCGGCGCGGGGAGACATCACCAGTTCTGGTTCGATCCGCCGCCGGACGACCTGGCCAGGGTCGTGACCGAGGAGGCCCGTCCCTGCTGGATTCGAGGAGTCCTCCGCGACGTCCAGGGCTACCGGCCTGGCTTCATCGAGGGCCAGGAGGGATTGACACGCGCGATACTCGAAGTGAGTCATGTTCATGACAGGGGATCATGGCGGGTCGCCTCGGGAAGGGCGCTGTTGACCGTCGCGGGGGACCGTTCCGACCTCCGCGCGGGAACGCTCGTCGAGGCCGCCGGGGCGCTGGGACTGGTCACGCCCCCCTTGAATCCCGGTGAGTTCGACGCCCGAGACGCGCTTCGGTCGCAGGGGGTTCGGCTTCGGTTCTCCGCCGGCGGCCCGTCGGGCGTCTGGCGGGCCGAGGGAACGCCACCGGGCGGCCCGCGGTGGAGGGTGATTCGATGGCTGGGCGCGACGCGCGCCTGGAGCCAGGCGACTCTGAACAGGAGCCTGGACCCGTCCTCCGCGGCCCTGGCCAACGCGTTGCTGCTGGGGAGGAGGGAAGGGATCGCGCCCGAGGTCAACGACGCCTTCGCCAGGACGGGCACGACCCACTTGCTGGCGATCTCGGGCCTGCACCTGCAAGTCCTGGCGGTGGCGCTGGGGTGGACCTTGCGAGGGCTCGGGCTCTCGCGACGCGCCACGTTCGGGGCCGTGGCGCTGGCGACGGCCGGCTACGCGGGGCTGGTCGGCCTGATGCCGTCGGTCGTCCGGTCGACCGCGATGACCCTCACGTATTGCCTGGCCGGCCTGCTCTGCCGACGCGCCAGGCCGGCGAACTCCCTGGCGCTGGCCGGTCTGGTCACGTTGGCGTTGAACCCGTCGCACCTCTTCGACGCGGGTTGCCAGCTCTCGTTCCTGGCGGTCGGGGCGATCCTCTGGGGTGTGCCGCCGGCGATGGCGTGGCTCTTCCCCGAGCCTGATCCGTTGACGAGGGTCGAGCGCCACTTCTGGCCTCGCTGGAAGCGTCTGGGGTGGGGACTTGGCCGGCGAGCCGTGGCGGGCCTGACGCTCTCGACGGTGGTCTGGCTGGTGACGCTGCCGCTGGTCGCCCTGCGGTTCCACCTGGTCTCACCCATCAGCATTCTTTTGAATATCCCGCTGGTGCCGCTCACCTCGCTGGCGCTGCTGTCGGCGGGGATCTCGCTGGGCCTCTCGGCGACGGGGACCGCGGTGGCGGGGCCCGCGGCCTGGGCCTGCTCGACCCTGCTGGCGATGACCGAGGGGATCGTCACCTGGGGCGTCTCCCAGCGCTGGGGATACGCCTTCGCGCCCGGTCCTCCCGTGGGGCTGGTCCTGGCGTTCCACGCCGCGCTGGGCCTCGCGACCGCCTCGGCCTTCCTCCAGTGGCGACGGCCTGGACGAAAGTGCCTCGTCGCGTTGACGACGGCGCTCGCGCCGATCCTCCTGGCGTCGACCTTCGGCTTTCGGCCCTGGCCGTCCCGCGTCGCGCCCGAGGTCGACGTGCTCGCGGTCGGACATGGCCTTTCCGTGGTGATCGATCCTGGCGGCGGTCGCGCGATCCTCTACGATTGCGGCCGAATGCGCGACCCGTCCGTGGGACGTCGGATCGTCGCCCCGGCGCTCTGGTCGCGGGGAATCCGGGCGATCGACGCCGTGATCCTGTCCCACGCCGACGCCGACCACTACGACGGTCTCCCCGACGTCCTCGACCGCTTCCGCGTGGGGGCTCTCCTGGTCCCGCCAGGATTCGGCGACCACCCCGAT
This sequence comes from Isosphaeraceae bacterium, assembly GCA_050249155.1. Lineage (GTDB taxonomy): Bacteria > Planctomycetota > Planctomycetia > Isosphaerales > Isosphaeraceae > JBFWRA01. The sequence continues at coordinate 3,138 of JBFWRA010000567.1, forward strand.
TCCGACCCAGGCGCGGTCGAACTCCTCCGCCTGGCGAGGAGCATGGGCGTTCCGGTTCGCGAGGTCGTCGCGGGGGAGCGTTGGGAATCCGGGCCCTTCCGGTTGGCGATCCTCCATCCACCCTCAGGCTGGCAACCGCCCGGCGCTTCGGATAACGCCCGAAGCCTGGCGCTGGATCTCGCCGCGCCCGGAGGCCGGACGCTGCTCACCGGCGACCTGGACGGTCCCGGCCTGGTCGAGCTGACCGGCGCGCTTCCCCAGGAACCGCTCGACGCGATGCTCGCCCCGCACCACGGCGGACGGTCGGCCAACCCGCCCTGGCTGTACGCGCGAACGGCGCCAAAGGTCGTGGTCGTCAGCCAGCGTTCGCCCGCCGAGGGAACCCGCGACCCCCTCGGCGAGATCACGCCGCCCCCGCTCCGTACCTGGGAGCGCGGGGCGATCCGTCTGACATGGTCGAAGTCCGGAGTCACCGCGCGAGGATATCGCGACCCGTGAGGAGAGGGTCTCGCGGACGTTTTGAGGTTGGCGACGAACGGTCGAAGACCTTGTTGTTTTAGGCAGCCCTGGGCAGGACACCCTCGGGGCAGTTGGGGAAGGTTGGCGACCGTGACAACGGACGGCGTACTCGCCGCAGGTAAACTTCCAGGTAGATGATGGCCCTATAGGCGACGGTGCGGACGGTGCGGGTGACCGTCCGCTTCCGCATGCCGTACCTGCCGCAGTCTGGGCAGCGGGTCTTCTTGGGGGCGCAGCGCTAGGGTATAAAGACGGGTGTGGGGACTTCGGTGCCCATGCTCGGGCCTCGGGTGAAGGGAGCGTGCTGCTAAATTCACCGGGACGCGAGCCCCACCCTTCAAGAGCAAATCGAGATGGCTCAGGCACATCCCGCAGCAGTGTCCGCCAAGAGGTCTCGAAAGAATTGCCTACATCACTCAGTCACGTTGTCTGGGTGAACCAGCTCAGCATCCAGATCAATTGTGAAGCTGTGCCTGAGGTCTTGTGGCAATTCTCCCGGGTTGGTCGCGGCGTCAAGGATTAGTTCTACTGTATCCCGTGCTGTGCTTGGTATAATTGCTTTCGCCCCAATTGCTTTCGTCGAGGAGGCGGCGTTTGGCGGAGT
>JBFWRA010000568.1:0-4254 GCA_050249155.1 Isosphaeraceae bacterium
TCTGTTTCAAGTCGTTAAGGAGGTTTTCACATGCGCGGATTGAATCGTTTGTCCATGGTGTTCGTAATCGTCTTTCACGCTGGCACGGTCGCCGGGGCCGACTCTGTCTTCATTTCGACGCCGGAAACCGACACGCAAATCCTCCATCTCGCCCGTTTCGACTCGAACGGGGATTATGCGATGGAAGATTTTGACGATTTTAGCTACGTTTATCTCCAGGTCTATGAGACCGACGGAGTGACGGTCCGCGTCGCGGTGAACGCCGTACCGAATCTGTTCCAGCACACCTGGACCAACCCCGTTAACGGCAACAATGAAAGTCAGTTGCAAGCGCCGGATTGTGGACTCGGCGAGACAAAGGACTTTCACATGACGGCGAAGCTCTACGCCCTCCAAATCGAGACCGCCTTGCACACCGCCACCCGAAACTTGAAAGTGCGATATCCAGTGCCATAGGTCCGCAAGCGACCCGGCCCTGATTCGGTCGTTGAACGTCAGCCAGGCAACTACCCAAATCTCTCACGCAAGGCTTTTCGCCCCCCCTGAACTTCAACCCCTCGGCCCCTGGTCGCCGGGGGGAGCGATCCCCCACCCCAGCTTCTCTCGGAGGGTTCGATAGAAGCTGTGGCCGGGCAGCCGGACCATCGGCAAGGGGGTCGCTCCCTTGCGGACGATCACCCGGTCCCCTTTTCGCAGGGGGATCTGAACCTGGCCGTCGATGACCAGGACGCACGCGCCGTCGCTCAGGGGGTTGAGTTCATAAACACGTTGCGCTCCGTCGACCAGCGGGCGCTGGGTCAACGTGTGGGGTGCCAGGGGCGTGATCACGAACATCGCGGCGTCGGGAGGCAAGATCGGACCCCCCGCCGACAGGCTGTGCGCCGTCGATCCCACGGGCGTCGCCAGAATCAGGCCGTCACCTCGATACGTGATCACTCCTTCCCCGTCGATCGTCAGGCCGATCTCGACCAGGTGGAACTCCGGCGCGGCCCGGATCACCACGTCGTTCAAGCCTCGATAGGACCGCGGGACGCCGTCCCCGTCGTGCAAGGCGCAGGAGACGGTCATCAGTTCATCGACGGCGTAACGGCGGCCGGCGAGGTCGTCGAGCCTGCCGAGCAGCCCCGCGGGGGTGATCTCGGCGAGGTACCCGAGTCGACCGACGTTGATGCCCAGCATGGGAGTCGGTCGGTCGTCCATCCGTCGGGCGGTGTGCAAAACGGTCCCGTCGCCACCAAGAACCAGGGCGACGTCGGCCTCCAGGGCGGAGAGGTCGGTGTCTGAGGCGAGGTCAACGAGGGCGAGGTCCAATCCAGGGGCCGCCTGGATCGCCTTGGCGATTCTGCCGGCCTCGACGGCGACCTCGGGCTTGGTGCCGTTGCCCAGGACGGCCAGCCTCGTCGGGAACGATCGCTCGGTCAACGGGACGGCCCTCAATCAGTCGGTCACTCAGGAATAGGTCGGGAATCACTTCCCGATTTCTCGATGGATCCGTGTGCCACGAGGTTCGGTCCTCCGAACCCGTGAGGTTCCGCCTTTGCCACCGGCACGGGTTCGGAGGACCGAACCACGTGGCACCCTCGGCTCGCTCCACAAATCGGGAAGGGATTCCCGGCGTGTTCCTCAGTGCGCGACGGCCTGGCCGTTGGTGGTCGCCGTCGAGAGCGCGGGGTCGGACGCGGGCGGTTCCTCGGCGATCAGGCCCAGCGCGCTGGCCAGCCGGACGGCGGACCGGGTGATCCCTTCCACGTCGAGCCCGACCTCGGCGAGTTGCTCGTCGCGCTCGGCGTGCAGGATGAACCGGTCCGGCAGGCCCAGTCGACGAACGTGGGCGGTGTTCATCCCGGCGTCGTTGGCCGCTTCGAGCACGGCGGAGCCGTACCCGCCGGCGAGGCAACCCTCCTCCACGGTCAGAACGAACCCACATTCCTCGATCGCCTTGAGGGTGGTGGCGACGTCCAGCGGTTTGACGAACCGGGCGTTGACCACGCCGACCCGCAGGCCGTACCGCTCCTGAAGCCGCTCGGCCGCCTGGAGGCAGGCCCCCACGAGCGTCCCGCAGGCCAGGAACATGCCGTCGGTCTCCCACTCCAGGATCTCGGCCTGGCCCAGCTCTATCGGCTGCGCCTCGCGGTCGACGGTCTCGAGGTTGGCCTTCGGGTAGCGGATCGAGGCGGGGGCGTCGATCGACAGGGCGAAGTCGATCATCGGGGCCACGTCCTTCTCGTCGCCGGGGGCCATCACCACGAGGTTGGGGAAAATTCGCATGTAGGCGATATCGTACGTGCCGTGGTGCGTCGGGCCGTCGGCCCCGACCAGTCCCGCCCGGTCCATGGTGAAGAGGACTGGCAGGTTCTGAAGGGAGACCTCCTGGAAGATATGATCAAAGGAGCGTTGCAGGAACGTGCTGTAGATATCGACGACCGGCCTGGCGCCGGTCTTGGCCATCCCCGCCGCGAAGGCGACGGCGTGCCCCTCGCAGATGCCGACGTCGAAGAAGCGGTCGGGGAAGGCGTCGCGGATCTTCTGGAGCTTGTTTCCCTCGCACATCGCCGCGGTGATCACGGCCACGCGGGCGTCGCGCTGAAGGGCGTGGAACAACGCGCCGCTGACGGCGTCGGTATACGCCTTGCTGGAGGAGATCTTCAACGGGACGATGCCGTTCTCGGCGGACTGGAAGTGGAACGGGGCGGGGGCGTGGTATTTCACCGGGTCCTTGACCGCGGGCTCGAACCCGTGTCCCTTGTCGGTCAGAACGTGCAGCAGCACCGGCCCGTTCATCTCCTTGACCTTCTCCAGGTAGGAGCGCAGCGTCTTGAGGTCGTGGCCGTCGATCGGGCCAAGGTAGGTGAAGCCCAGCTCCTCGAAGAGCATGCCGCCGTGGAAGGAGGCCTTGATCGCGTCCTTCATTTGCTGAAGCATCCGGTCGGCCTGATCGCCGACCAGGGGGATCGTCGGCAGGAGCTTGCGGACCCAGCGGTTCCAGTCGTTGTAGACGTGGGTCATGCGGACCCGGTCGAGGTAGTTGGCCACCCCGCCGACGCGCGGGCAGATCGACATTTGATTGTCGTTCAGGATGACCAGGACGTCTTTTTTGAGACCGCCGGCGTTGTTGAGGGCCTCGAAGACGATGCCCGAGGGGAACGCGCCGTCGCCGATGACGGCGACGGCGTGCCGCGAGTTCCGGCCCATCAGGTCGTCGCCGGCCTTCAGTCCGACGACCGTGGACGGCGCGCAGCCGGCGTGGCCGGTCATGAACAGGTCGAACGGGCTCTCGGCCGGGTTGGGGTAGCCCATCAGGCCCCCCTTGGTCCGGATCGTGTGCAGCGCGTCGGCCCTGCCGGTGATCTGCTTGTGGGGGTAGATCTGGTGCCCGGTGTCCCAGATCAGCCGGTCGGACTCGAAGTCGAACGTCAGGTGGAGGGCCAGACAGAGCTCGACGACCCCGAGATTGCTCGCGAAGTGCGCGGCGCGCAGGCCCACGACGTTGATCAACTCGGCCCGCATCTCGCGGGCGAGCTGCTCGAGTTGAGCGTCGGTGAGGGCCTTCAGATCGGCCGGCGACTTGATCCCGGGCAACGTCGTGCTGCTGCTCATCAACGGTCCCTTTCCAGAAGATCCAGGGCCAGGGCTCGCAGGCGATCGCCGCGATCCCCCAGGGGGACCAGGGCGGCCACCGCCTCCTCGGCGAGTTGCCGGGCCTTTTGGCGGCTCCCCTCCACCCCGAGGAAGCCTGGGTAGGTCCACTTACCCAGGCCCGAATCCTTGTTCACGCGTTTCCCCAGCTTCGCCTCGTCACCGGTCACGTCGAGCAGGTCGTCGACCACCTGAAACGCCAGGCCGACCGCCCGGCCATAGGCGTCCAGCGCGGCGCGCTGGCCTTCGCTGGCGCCCGCCGTCGCCGCCCCCATCCGCAGCGCGGCGCGCAACAGCGCACCGGTCTTCCGACGGTGGATCGACTCCAGCGCCTCGACGGTCCCGTCGGCTCGCCCCTCCGCTTCCAGGTCGGCCATCTGACCCCCGACCATCCCCAGAGGACCGGCCGCCTCGGCCAGGGACCGCACGCATTCCAGCGCGCGATCCACGGGACGCACCTCGCGTGCCAGAATCGCGAACGCCAGGGTCAAAAGCCCGTCTCCGGCCAGAACCGCCGTCGCCTCGTCGAACGCCTTGTGGCAGGGCGGCATGCCCCGCCGCAGGGCGTCGTCGTCCATCGCCGGAAGGTCGTCGTGAACCAAGGAATACGTGGGGCCA
>JBFWRA010000569.1:0-4247 GCA_050249155.1 Isosphaeraceae bacterium
GTTGGGTTGGCGAATGCCCGCCGTCCTGGTGGCGCGTAGAGGTCTCCCTTGAGTGCGGAACGGAATGGTAATCGCGTCCCGCCCATCGATACCCAGGGTGCCCGGGTCATGCTTGCTTTGACCGGGGCACCCAGACCCTGTGTATTTGGCCGGGAATCACTTCCCGGTTTGTCGATGGCTCTGGGTGCCACGAGGTTCGGTGGACCGAACATCGTGGCACCCTCGGCTCGCTCCACATATCGGGAAGTCATCCTCGGCTTGTTTCTGAAACTCGGGAGGTGATCGCCGACATGTTCCCAAAGATCTCGTTTCTTATGATATGATCAGGTCCATGATCGCGGACCCTATGCCCAGGCCGAGGGGGCCGGCGAGCCGGGCGGCCAGGCCCCCAGCGGGGCGACCTCGACCACGGATTCCCGCTCCCAGGGGCCGTCGCGCGGAGGGAGCACCGCCAGGGCCTCCGCCTTCGCGAAGCCGGGGAGGTCGTCCTTGCCCCGGTGCTCCAGGGGCGTCGCGCGCAGTCTCGCGTCCTCGCCGACGGCCAGCGTCACGGGCACGGCCCAGTGGCGGTCGTCGGTCGGCCGGTGCGTGGGGCCGTTCCAGACCGCCCTGAGAAACGCGGGGGGATCGGCCGGGCCGCCCTGAAGTCGGGCGATCAATGGGCCGATCAACAGCGCCACTCCCGCCATCACGCCGACGGGACCGGGGGCCAGGTGGAAGACGTGATGCTGGACCCGGTCCAGGTCGTCTCGCCAGACGCCGTAGCTGAGACGTTTGCCGGGATGAAGCGAGACGCCCTCGAACTCCATCCGCACGCCGGCCTTTTTCAACGCCCTGGGGATGGCCCCCTCGGGCTCGCCCAGCACCACCACCACCGAGGCGCTCAGCGCTCGGTGGAGCGTCGCGGTCAGCTCCCGCTCGTGGACGGCCCCCAGGTCGTGGGCGATCGCTCCCCAGTGCAGGCAAGGGGCGACGACCGCCGGACCCGATCCGTTCCGCTCGCGATGCATGACCGGGGCCTCGCCAGGCCCGACCAGGTGGTCGCCGACGGCGAAGACCGCCACGCGGACCCTTCGGTGACAGACCGGGTGGACACACCCTTGAGACGCCAGCAGCCCGATCATCGGCAGCCGAATTCGAGAGCCGGCGGGGACGAGGGGGTCGCCCGCCCTGAGATACTCGCCGCGCGCCACGACGTTCTGACCTTCGGTCACTCCTCGGGTCACGAGTAGCGTGTGGGGCGCTCCGACGCCCCTCTCGGGGCGCGTGTCCTCGGTCCTGACGACGGCGTCGGCCCCCATGGGGAGCGGGGCCCCGGCCGTCACGTGCGCGGCCTCTCCCGGGTTGATCGCGAGTTCGGCGGCCGTCGGGGTGGGAAGCGCCAGCGCGGCGGTCGCCTTGGATCGCTTACGCCCTCGCCCTTCCTGGCCAGCGCGGGTTCGGCCTCCCCACCCCCGGGCGGGACCGACCACCCGAAGGTAAGCGCCCGCGTGAGCGTCGACGGCCCGAACCGCGTACCCGTCATGCGCGGCGCGGTCAAACGGAGGCGAGTCCACGTCGGCGATCAGCGGCTCGGCCAGCACCAGGCCGGCGGCGTCCACCAGAGGGACCTCGATCGGGTCGGCCGGTTCGGCAAGCCCCAGGATTCGCGCCCTCGCGTCGGCCAACGACAGCATAACGTCCCGCCTCATCGCCAGTTCGATTCGCCGCCGGGTCCGACCGGCGGCGCGGATTCCCAGGGGCTCGGCCTGGCGGCCGACCCCGTTCGGGGTGCATTGTAGCGTGGGTCGAAGTCCGGCCAAGCCCGATTCCGCGGTCCCCCGGGGACGCTTTTCCGTCCGGGATCGCGGAATCATTGGGCTTGCCCCGCCGCGCCGGCCGATCCCTAAGTTGTGATCGAAACCCGACGACCGCGCCGACCGTCGGACCCGTTACGAATTCACAACGTGGCGGGGACCGTGTCGCCGACAGGTCGGGGGGCCGGTTTGGATCGTGAGGGAAGGAACCCCGACAGGAACGTTCGGCGCGTCCGACGCGGGTCGAGACGTGGACGGGACGCCTCGTCGAAGAACCAAGGAGGGTGGAAGTGATGTGGTCCCCACGCTTGGGATCGCTGTCCCGGTCCAGGCCGGCCGTCCGGCGCCTCGCGGCGTGGGCGGCCCTGGCACTGGGATGGTTGCTGCCGACGACGGGCTGCCAGGTGGAATACGCCGGCATGACCCTGCCCTCGGGCAAGTACATGCACGACGACGTTCAGTACTTCCCCCCTGGGCCTGACTTCCCCTGGGCCAACACCCAGGCCGCGACCCAGCGGGCGCGGATGCAGGCGATGGGGATCGACCCCGGCACGCCCCCGAACGCCGGCCCGATGGTCGTACCCCCGCCCCCGGGCGCGCTCGACCCGACTCAGAACCAGATGGGTCGCCCCACCGACGTCAACGCTAGCCCCATGAGCGTCGAGCCGGGCGTGCCGGCCCCCAGTGGCGACGTGAACGACGCGCCCGAGATCCCAGTACCCGCACCCGGCTTCTGAACACGTTCAGAAACTCGGGACTCGATGAGACCCGGCGCTCCTCCTAGGGCGGCCGGGTCTCTCACGTTCGAAATCCCACCCCACTCACGCGAACAGCGCGGCCTCCGCCGCCAACCCGGGACCGAATCCCAACGCCACGCAAGGTCTGGACGTCCGCGACTTGATCAATCGTTCCAGAATGAAAAGAACCGTGGCGGAAGACATGTTCCCATAATTCTCCAGAACCGTCCGAGACACGGCCGTCGCCTCGGCCGGAATTCCCAGCGCCTCCTGTACGCAGTTCAATACCCGAGGGCCCCCGGGATGGATGGCCCAGGAGGTGACTTCGCCGGTGGTCAGCCCGTGACGCGCCAGCCAGGAGTCGAGCCAGGGGGCCAGGTTCCGTTGGATCAGGTTCGGAACCTTGCTCGAAAGGACCATGTCAAAGCCGTGGTCCCGGACGAACCAGGCCATCGCGAACTCGGAGTTCGGAAACAGGCAGGCTCCGTTGGCCGACAGCCGCCAGGCGTCCGCGCTTGGGGACGGGTCGACGCCCAGGACGAGGGCCCCCGCGCCGTCGGCGAACAGCGCGTTGCCGACGACCTTCTTGGGGTCCCATCCATACGCGTAATGCAAACTTGAAAGCTCGACCGAACAGAGCAAGACCCTGGCCCTGGGTTCGGAAGCGATCAGGCCCCGGGCCACGCGCAGGGCGTTCAGCGCCCCGTGGCAGCCCATGAACCCGACGTGGGTCCGCTCCACCGTCGCCGGAAGGCCCAGACCTTTGATCAGAGCGATATCCACCCCGGGAGCGGAGAATCCCGTGCAGGACGCCGTGACCACGTGCGTGAACTCGTCGGGTCCGACGCCGGCGTCTTCCATCGCGGCCCGACAGGCGCGCTCGGCCAGCGGGACCGATTCGCGCTCGTATCGGATCATCCGTTCGCCGGTGCTCGGACCTCGGTCCCCCTTGCCCTTGGGAAGGAAGATCGATTCGACTTCCCCCACGCCCTCGCCATAGACGACCCTGCGGAATTCCGCCGGGCTGTGGACGCTGTAACGCGCCTCGACCCCCGCCTGTCGATAGAGGTTCTCCAGCAGGACGGCATGGTCGTCCTCCTCCGCGCAGAGCGCCTTGGCGGCGTCGACCGATTCCGAGCGCGTCAGTCTCAAGGCGGGGACGGCCGTTCCGATGCCGAGCACGACGGGCGTCATGTCAGGTTCAATCCCTCGAGTCACGATCCCGTCGCGGAGTGTCGGGGTCGATGGATGGAGCGGATCAGCGGGTTCGCCAGCCGGGGACACACCGACAGGACGCGAACCAGCGACCGGGTCAGCCAGGGGGTCCTTAGCGTCAGTCGAGCCGCCCTGCACACGAGTTGGGTCCGCGTGACCTCGCGGCGGTGGAGATCGACCCAGGCGCGCTCGACGACCCGGGGGTCCGCCCCTTGGGCGGTGCCCAGCAGCGCCGCCAGCCGCGAGCCTCCCGAGAGCGCCCACGCCATGCCTTCGCCGGTGAACGGTTCGACATATCCCGCGGCGTCACCGACGCGAAGGACACGGTCACACGCCACGCGTCGGGCGGTTCGGGTCAAGCTGGGCGTCCCCTTCCAGGAGAGCCTGGCCACGTCGGGCACGGGGGGGAAGCTCGCTTCCATCAGAATGCGTTCCACGAGCGGGCCGACTCCCTCCGCCAGGCGGACCGCCTCGGGCCGCAGGGCCGCCGCCAGGTCCA
>JBFWRA010000570.1:0-4244 GCA_050249155.1 Isosphaeraceae bacterium
GACGCTCGCGGGAGGCAGCCGAGGCCAACTACGTTCTCGCCAGTCCCATCACGGCTGGTGGAAGAGGCAGGGTTTCGTCGCTTCACACCTTGTATGACGCGGCAATCGATGAACTTGCCGCTAAAAACACACCTCTGGAGCATTATCAGGATGGTTGAAGCGGACTAAGAAACTATCTCAAAACTGGGTCGCGGCTTCCAATCGATGAAGTCTTCGATACCACAGCAAACCACACGCTAATTGAATCAATCCCAGGTAATTGAACGAGTTCTTGTCGTATCGGACCAGAATCGCTCGGCACTTGGAGAGCCAGCCATGCGTCCGCTCCACTACCCATCGCCGCGGCTTGCCCTTTTTTTCCCGCGCCCCATCGCCTTCTCCTCGCCGATCCGGCGGATGTGCGGGGTGTGGCCTTGGGCCGCCGCGGCCGCGCGGCCGGTCGGGTTGTCATAGCCCTTGTCCAGACAAAGGTGCTGGGGGGACTCCCGCGTCGGTTCCGGCCGCTCCACGACGATCGCCTTGATCGTCTGGGTGAGGAGCTTGGAGTCATGAACGTTCGCCCCGGCGATCGCCGCACCCAGGGGGCCGCCGTCCTGATCGACAACGAGGCTCCGTTTCGTGCCGTCCTTGCCTCGATCCGTGGGGTTCCGACCGACCTGATCACCGCCGTGGCGGGCCTTGCTCATCGCGCCATCGACGCTCTGTCACTCCCATTGAACGCCGTCGAGTTCGTCGCACTCCTGGACCAGCGCGGCCCAGACCTGTTCCATCACGCCGTTTTTGTTCCAACGTTGGAACCAACGATGCACCGAACTGTCGTCACCGAACCGCTTGGGCAACTGGTTCCACTGGCAGCCGGTCCTCATGCGGAAGATGATCCCGTTGAACGCTCGTCGCCAGTCGGTCCGCTTCCTTCCCCCTTTGGCCGGAGGCGGCGGCGGCGCGTCCGCCAGCAAGATCGGCTCGATTCTCGCCCACAACTCGTCCGAAACTTCCCAGATCGTTTTCAGGGGCTTGACCGTACGCTTCTTTCGTCCCATCGCCTGGCCTCCTTGGTCCCGCCATGAGAAACCAAGGAGCCGGGCCTGTTCAAGATGGCTTTTGAGATAGTTTCTAAGAGCCAGGCACAAGACCTGGGAGATGCGAGTGGACGCGACGCACCTTCGTCACGTCGAGATTGGCGACGTCAAGTAGGTCGCCCTGGATCTTACCGATCCGCGCTCAACGATCGTGCGATACCATCGCGCATCTCTCCGTCAGAACGATCTTATCGGCCCTCGGCGGCTGAAATGAGAAGCTTGTTCCTTCGTCATCTTCACCACCGACAGGAAGAAAGATTCGGCAGACGGTCCCCTCGCCAGGTCCGCTCTCGATCTCGATCCGGCCGTGGTGATCCGTGACGATTCCGTGACTGATGCTCAGGCCAAGTCCTGTGCCCTGCCCCACGGGCTTGGTCGTGAAGAAGGGGTCGAACACCCTGGGGAGCACGTCCGTCGGAATGCCACAACCGTTGTCGGTCACCTCGATCACGACCTCCTCCGCCTCTCGCCGCGTCGTGACCTCCACCCGACCGTCGGTCCTTCCCGTCGCCTCCACCGCTTGCATCGAGTTGATCAGCAAGTTCATGACGACCTGGTTGATCTGTCCTGGCGCGCAGAGGACTTCCGGCAGCTCGCCGCGGTCGTAAATCAGCGTGATTCGACGCTGGTCGAACTGGCAACGCACCATGTCGAAGGCGCTCACGATCGCCCGGTGCGGGTCCAGGCGATCGACGGGCGTCTGGTCGAGCCTGGCGAACCCTCGCAGGTTGCGGACGATCTCCGAGATTCGCCGGACCCCCTGGCTGGTGCTGTGGACCATCGGCACCAGGTGCGCCCTGGCGTAATCCAGGTCAAGTTCCTCGGCGGCCTGAGCGATCCGGTCGGCCAGCTCGGGACGCGCCGATTCCAGGAGATCACGAGCCTCGTCGCAGGCGTCGACGATCTCGAGCAGCCCCCGACAGTCCCGCTCCAGGACCGCGAGGTTGTTCGCGACGTAGGCCAGCGGATTGTTGATCTCGTGCGCGACACCCGCCGAGAGCATGCCCAGTGACGCGAGCTTCTCCGTTTGAATCAATCGCGCTTCCATGCGCTTTCGGTCGTTCATCTCCTGTTCGAGCTTGCGGTTGCTCCGCGTCAATTCGACTTCGATCTGTTCCCGCTCCGCGAACACGGCGGCCATCAGCAAGGAGGTCAGCGCCGCGCCAGCGAGGAAGGTGTTGAGCAACACGAGTCGCTCGGAGACGGCTCCTTCATCAAAGGGTCCGTAACCGTTCATCGCGGATTCCAGGGTGAGCGCGACGACCAGAAACACACTGGTGGCCGCGCCTCGCGGGCCGAACCGGACCGCCGCCCACATCAAGGCGGGGAACGTCGTGAATACTAGCAGAGGATGCGTCGCTCCCTTGACGGTCCAGTGGCCGAACGCCAGCTCGCTAAGCAACCCCAGCGCGGAGAGGAGCCCGATCGCCTCGCAAACACGCCTCGCGCCGCTGGGCAACTCGCGATCCTCGACCCAGGTCATCAAAAGCGGTGCGACGACCAGTTGACCCATCAGGCTCGACAGCCACCATTGATGCCAGGTCGCTGGATACGCGTGTCGAGGAATTTCCCCCGTCCACCAAAGTGCGGTGACGCCGATCGTGGCGCTGAGCACATGTCCCGTCGCCGCCCCCACGATCACCAGCCCCAGGACGTCTCTGATCCTCCCCAGTCGGAATTGGAGACCGACGACCCGTCGCAGAAGGTAGGCGTCCACCGTCGCCTCGACGGCCGCGCCCAGGCCCACCGCCAGCGCGACCAGCGGAGGTTTCCCCACGAGCATCCCAAGAGACGTTCCGCCCAAAATGAGCCAGGGAACCATCGTCATCCCCAGGCGCAGGACGGCCACCAGCGCGATTCCCGTCGGGGCGAAGGCCAGAGCGACGGTGGTGCCCGGAAACGAGGCGATCTGAATACACCAAAGCCCCGTCGCCACGTAGACCGCCGACAGGATGAGCCCCCGCGACCAACCGGTGAATCTCTCCCGCGCGGAGTTCTCGGTTGGTTCCACGTCGGGGATGACCGGTGGCCGTCTCGACCCGATCACCCGGCCACGTGACCGTTTGGACGAGAACGCCGCCCTCCGAACACTGGTTCCGAACATCGGCTCCTCGCGACATCGGCACACGGCGGACCCATTCGACCCTAACATAGGTCAAGCATAGGTCCACTTGGGCCGCGCGCGCGAGCCAATCGTAAGCCAAACACCCCCAGCCACTTGGGTTCGGCGGTATCGATCCCTAGGATTGAGGGGGTCGCGTGGGCCTCAGAGGTTGCCAGGCCGAATCGTAGGCTGTCCGGGGGTCGAAGGTCGGGTTTGGATCACCCACGATCTGACCCGTGACGGGGTGGATCCAGTACACCGCGTTGGTGGAGGGTAGATCCACGTACTGATTGTCATAGGGATTGTCGTAACGCCGCACGCCATCCATGGCCTGCTGAAACTCGAAATGCTGGCGCGCCTGCGAGGCTTCTCGATGACGGGTCACCTCGGCCCATTGTCGTTCCGACCAGTCCCGGTTTCGCCGAGCGTGTTCACCAATCATTATGGAATTGTGAAGGTTCTGCTGAGCGATCCCCGCCGCCCCAAACGCCGCGGCGTTGAGAACCTCGACTCGCTCAGCCACGGCCGGAAGCCAGGACGCGTACCGGCCCCATTGCGCGGACTCCGACGCGGCCCAGATCATCACGATCGAGCAACAGTCATACGAGGGCGCGACCGAACACCGGGCCACGCCCCGACATGGGATTCCCTGAAACGCGTGGTCGGTATCGAACTCCCAGCCAATCGGCCAGCCAAACAACGGTCGAACCGGGCGGCCAGGACCGATTCGGAGCTGGTCGAGACCGGACCGTGACAGTTTCTCGAAAATGAACTGAGCGGGATTGTAATGCGAGGGATAACCGGCGTGGCCGACCATCATCGTGATCGCTCGCCGATCGGCGGCCATCATCACCACCGCGAACTGTCCCTCCTCGACGACCTGCCAACCCTCCGGCAACGCGAATCGAAAACAGGATCCTTGCCGGATCGTGAGATTGCCAGGGGAGTTGGGTTGAGACGGACCACTGGCGCGATTGAACGTCACCGCGAATCCCTCCGAGATTCCCATCGAAGGGCCAGGCGACTGGCCGAATCCTTCACCTCCCTGATTATCGGAATCC
>JBFWRA010000571.1:0-4237 GCA_050249155.1 Isosphaeraceae bacterium
TTGGTCCCGATCAGGTCGATCAGCACGAAGCCGGCCAGGAACGTCCCGAGGATGCTCCCGACCATCCCCCAGGCGTACACTTGACCGATCGCCTGCCCGGTCCGCTGGCTCTTCCGAACCCGGTCCACGGCCAGCTTGGCGACCACGGGGCTGACCGTCCCCATCGAGAACGCGGGCAGGAAGAACATCCAGGCCGTGACCAGAAGCACCCGGGCCGGCCACTTCAACGGAAACACGGTGCCGTTGGGCAGCGTGAGCTGCGTCCAGGAGATGGCCTCGCTGAGGACCGACTGGTCGACCTTCATCCGGTCGGCCAGCCATTGCGGCGGCGACTCCAGAAGCAGAACGCTGACCGTCAGCACCGACGCCATCAGGAACAGCCAGCTCGCCTGTTTCTCGTCCCTGATGAAGTCGGCGAGCTTGCCGCCGAAATAGTTGCCCAGGCTCAGCCCTCCCAGGAGCACGCCAATGATGCTCGTCCATCCATAAAGACTTGAGCCGAGGTGCCGGCTCAACATTCGGCCCGCCACCATCTCCAACGCCATGAAGGTCAGGCTGGCGATGAACGAGAGCACGGCCAGGTCGCTCAATCGAACCCCAGGCCCGCTGGCGCTGGCGATCATCCCGCCGGCGGCGCTGGACGCGATCGCCGACTCCGCCTTGTAGGCGGAACGCGCCTTGACCAGCTTCACCACACCCAACAGCGCCAGCAAGACGGTCAACCCGTGACCGACCAGCGCGATCGGGTTCAGAGTGAACGAGCCGATGGTCAATCCGGCCGACGGAATCGCCGCGACGGCCATGGGGACCGTTCCCGCGCCCAGGAACCCCGCGGCCACCACCCCGAGCGAAAGCCCGAACACTCCGCCGAGCATGAACCCCGCCAGAAGCGCCAGCGACGCGGCGACGATGGTGACGATCGCCGAGACCGGGGCGACGTACATCAGCACGAACCCGGCCAGGAACGTCCCAGCGATCGAGCCGACGGCTCCCCAGAAATAAACGTCCCCGATCGCCGTGCCCGACTTCCGGGAGCGCTCCACCGCCATCTTCGCGACGACCGGCCCGATCATCCCCAGCACGGTGGCGGGAATCAGGAAGTCGAGAATCACGACGACGGCGGTCCTCGCGTCCCAGGGCAGCGTGTCCAGGCCAGGGGTCAGGCCGACCACGGCGTTGACCCAGAGGCAACTCAACGTCAGAAAGGCCCCCAACGCGTAGAGCGGGCCGATCGCCCTTCTCGGCTCGACCCGGTCGGCGAGTCGACCCCCCAGCACGTTGCCGAGGCAGATCCCCCCGAGCATGATCCCGATCACGCTCGTCCAGACCGTGAGCGACGCCCCGACGTGGCGCGCCACCAGCCGGCTCGCCATCAATTCCAGGATCATGATGCAGAAGCTACTGAAGAACGACAGTAGGTAGGGCAATAACCGGGCGGCAAGGCCGTTCATACGGCGGGCTCTCCGTGAAGCGGGCGTCACGTCGCGGGATCGAAGTCGGATCGACACGGCAAGTCGAGTCGAGCCCACGATATCCGAGGGCTCATCGGGCCACAACCCGGTACCGAACCCCACCCGATTCTTAAAAGACGACGATTCGGGCGGTTCAGGCAATCTTGGGGTTCCAAGGAACAGGCGCAAAGCCGGAGGTCGGCTTACGCGGAGGTCCTCGGATTGTGACCCCGGGCGCTCGAAAAAGGGCACACGGGTCCTGTTTTTTGGCCTAGTCTTCTCGTGTGCCCCGCCGGACGGATCGGAATGGTCATGGGGTGACGAGTTCTCGCGGGGCGGGAGACACCCTTTCGGTCGGGACGGGGTCGACGAAGCCGAGGCGCGTCGATCCTCGTGGTCCCGGCCCTCGGTCGTTTCGGGGAACCGGCGTGACGTTGGGGCCAGGGGCCAGCGTCCCGGTTGCGCGCCGAGAGGCGTCGCGGTCAGGTCAGAAAATGGTTGGGTGCGTGGGTCGTCCGACGTCGTCGGGGGGCCGGCGTGACCGGTGCGTGACGAGTCGAAGGATTCACCAAGGGATGCCCGGAATCATGACACGCGATGCGAAGAACCTGGACCGTCGGCGCCGCCGATTGGGTCTCACGGGACTGGAAAGGTTGGAAGAGCGGGCTCTGCTCAGCTTCGCGGCGGCCGACGTCACGGCGTTCGGGGCCGATGGACCCGCCGCCAGGCCGGTGGAAACCTCGGGTGTGGCGGTCGACGCGGCGGGAAACCGCTACGTCAGTGGATCGTTCGAAGGGACGATCACCTGGGGTGGGGCCTCGTTGAAAAGCGCTGGCGGGCGAGACGCCTTCGTCGCCAAGTTCGGGCCCGACGGCTCGCTTCTGTTCGCCCGAAGCGCGGGGGGCTCGCTGGACGACGCCGCGTTCGGGATCGCCCTCGACGCCAAGGGGAACGCGTACCTCACCGGGGAATTCCGAGGGGTGGCGAACTTCCAGGGCGGTTCGCTTGACGCGGGCGCGGGGGTCGGTCTGTTCGTCTGGTCGATCGGGACCGACGGCGCCACCCGATTCGCCACGGGGGCGACGGGCGGGGAGGCCCGAGGCTTCGGCGTCGCGGTGAATCCCGAGGGAACGTCGATCGCCGTGGCCGGGGCGTTTCGGGGCTCGGTCGCCTTTGGCGGTCGGACGTTGAGCAATGGCTCGAACCAGGACGCGGGACTTGTGGCCCGACTCGACTCGTCCGGGTCGTTCGCCTGGGCCAACGCGTTCCTCGGGGTGGACGGCTCGTCCGGAGCCCGGTTCAACGCGGTGGCGATCGCCCCAGGCGGCGCGGTGGTTGGCGCGGGCCGGTTCCAGGGGATCGTCGACTTCGACCCAGGGCTCGTCCTGAGCGGCAGAACGAGCGTCGGGGGAACCTCCGACCTGGCCGTGGTGGGTCTTAGCCCCATCGGTGAATTCGCCTGGGCGACCACCGCGGGTGGCGCGGGCCACGACGCGGCGACCGGCCTGGCCATCGATGGCAAGGGCAAGGTTTTCGTCACCGGTTCGTACCAACAGTCCGTGGATTTCGGCCCCGCGGGCAAGCTCAACGCTCCCGCCGGAAAGACCGCCTTTTACTTGCTGGGCCTCCACGCCGGCGGGAGCTGGGTAACCGACCTGGGCGCGACGCACCCGGATCTCACCGGCGAGGGGTTCGGCAAACCTTCCGTGGTGGTGAACGCCGCGGGTGGGGTGGTGGTCGCCACGACGTTCAGTGGACCGGCCAAACTCGGTCGGTTCTGGACCGACCGAGGCGCGGGCGACCACGCCCTGGTCGAGTCGTTTGACGGTGCTGGCAACCTCGTCCGGGTGTTCTCGGTCGGAGGCTCGGGCCGGCAAACGGTGACTGGGGTCGCGCTCGACGACGCGGGCCGAGTGGCCCTGACAGGGACGTTCACCGGTCTGATCGGAATGGGAAACACCTCGATCGACAGTGAAGGGGCGAAGCCAAACGCCTTTTTGGCGGGGCTCAAGCCGGTCTCGCAGGCTCCCGACGACTTCTTCGGAACGAATCGAACCCAGCCCGCGCTGTATGCTCCGTCGACCTCGGTCTGGAGCGTGCAGGGTCCCTTCAGCCCCGGGACTTACGGCACCTTTGGCCAGCCTGGCGATATCTCGGTGCCGGGGGACTACGAGCGGAACGGCACGACCCAGATGGCCATCTTCCGCCCCTCGACCGCGGAATGGATCGTGATGACCCCCAATGGCCCCAGGGTCATCGCCAAGTTTGGCGCTCCAAACCTGATGGACGTGCCCGCCCCCGCGGATTATGACGGTGCCGGTTACACTCAACCCGCGGTCTTCCGTCCCTCCACGGGTGAGTGGTTCGTGCTGGGCTCCAACGGCGCTCGGGCGTTGGGTTCGTTCGGCGCGTCGAACCTGACGGACCTGCCCGTGCCCGCCGACTACGACGGCGACGGCAAGGCCGAACCCGCCGTCTTCCGCCCCTCCACCGCCCAGTGGTTCGTCAAGACCCCCGAAGGCGGCAAGCTGCTCGCCACCTTTGGCGCGACCAACCTGACCGACCTGCCCACCCCTGGCGACTTCGACGGCGACGGCAAGGCCGAGCCCGCGGTCTACCGCAAGGCGACCGCCGAGTGGTTCGCCCTGACCCCCAACGGCGGGAGGAAGGTGGCGACCTTCGGCACACCCAACGGGAACCAGGTCCCCGCGAACGGACCCGCGAGCTTCCTCCAGGCGTGGGAAGCCTCGAAAGCCAGGCCCACCACCCCCCCGCCGCCGCCCACC
>JBFWRA010000572.1:0-4235 GCA_050249155.1 Isosphaeraceae bacterium
CGCGGGCGGCTCAAGGGTCAGGGCACGGCGAGATCGGCGAGGAGTTCGTTGACCTCCAGAGCCAGGGGTCGATAGGCCGATTCCTCGACGACACGGGACGACGCGTGGGCCCTGCCGAGCCTGGGGCCCGCGTCGACCGTCATGTCCGCGGCCGAGCCTTCCGGCCTTCGCCCCTCCGGATCGGTCTGAGTCCTCGACCGCATGTAGAGCTTGATCGGGACGTCGCGGAACGGCAGCTTCGCCCGGAAGTGATTGAGCAAGTAGCGTTGATACGTCGCGTCGAAGAGGCTCACCGAGTTCACGAACAGCACGATCGTGGGGGGCGCGGTGCCGACCTGGGTCGCGTAATAGATTTTCGGCGAGCGATTCTCGCGCATCGCGGGCGGGTGGGCCTCGACCGCCTCGCGAAGGACCCGGTTGAGCGTGCCCGTGCCGACCCGTTTCTGGGCCTGCTTGAACAGGGATTGCGAAAGGTTGAGAAGCGCCTTGACGTTTTTACCCGTCTTGGCCGTGATGAACGCCAGGGGCATGTAATTCATCGATCGGAAAGCGTGCTGCACGACGTTGGCGTAGCGGCCCATCTCCAGGGTGCCCCCGCCGTCCTCCCGCATCAAGTCCCACTTGTTCACGACGAAGACGCAGGGCTTGTACTGGCGGGCGACGTAGTCGGTCAGTTGCTTGTCGAGCCTGGAGATCCCCTGCGTCGGGTCGAGGAACATCAGCACGACGTCGGCCCTACGGATCGAGCGCTCGGCGCGGTGGATCGAGTAGAAGTCGAGGTCGTCGCGGATCTTCGATTTGCGGCGGACCCCCGCGGTGTCGATCGCGAGGAAGGGTAGGCCGTCGAGTTCGAATCGGACGTCGACCGAATCCCGGGTCGTGCCGGGAATCTCCGAGACGATCATCCGCTCGGCGCGGGCCAGGGTGTTGATGAAGGTGGATTTCCCGGTGTTGGGGCGACCGACCACCGCGACCTTCATCGTGGCGTCCGCGGGCGCGAAGTCGTCCCCCGGGGGAAGCATCTCGTCAATGAGCTTAAGAAGCGCTTTCTTGTTCCGATTTTGCTTCACCGAGACGGCGACTGGCTTTCCCCGGCCGAGCTTGTAGAATTCCCCGCCACGGTGGTCGAACTGATCCGTGTCGGCCTTGTTCATCACGAGGATGACCGGCGTGTTGACGTATCGCAGCCGCGCGGCGACCTGTTCGTCCAGCGGCATGAGCTCCTCGCGCACGTCGACCACGAACAGGATGAGGTCGGCTTCCGCGATGGCGATCTCGATCTGATTCTCGACGTGTTCGGTCAAGTCGTCGCGATCGACCATGCCGATTCCGCCGGTGTCGACGACTTCAAGATAGCGAGGGTTGGCCTCGTCACCGATCTGCGCCAGGGTGCTCACGCGGTCGCGGGTCACTCCGGCCACGTCGTCGACGATCGCGATCCGCCGATTGGCGAGCCAGTTTAGAAGTGAGGATTTGCCGACGTTCGGCCGGCCGACGATGACGACCTTCGGAAGAGGCATGGCTCAACTCGTTCTCGTGACTCGTAACCCCAGCCCCGTCGGCCAGGTCCGCGTGACGAACGCTTGCGAGCCCCGCGGCGACGATCGTGATTTCGATCTCTCAGGTGGGCCATGCCCGATTCGCGTGGGATGGGGAGGGCGACCCGGCGAGATTTTCCACCGTTATTATAGAGGACGACCGTAAGATGACAATGTGTGAAGCGGCCTGGGTTCGATCCCCCGGTGGTGGGAACTCGGCGACGGCGACGAAGGGGAGGTCGGGTTGACCGAGGTCGAGGAGGTTCAGGACGGGGGGTTCACGACCTCCGACGGCGTGGCGCTGGTGGCGGGAGCGGCGGTCGCCGCGGTTCACCTCCGCGTGGTGAGTCGAGGCGAGGGGTTCGGTCCGGACTGGTCGCTGGTCTGGGGGACGTTCCTCTGGCTGGCGCTCACCGCCGCGGGACCGTTCGTCTACGTCGTCCGAAGGTTCGGACGGGGAACGATGCGACACCCCCAAGTCGGCGAACGGCTCTGGGCGCTGCTTGGGCTTCCCTGGCTGATCGCCGCGATGCTGCCGCGGAATCCCACCCTGGACGAACCCATGATTCCCGAGCCGCTCTTCGCCGGATTTCTCAGCATCAGCCTGGGGATCGTCTGCGTGATCGCCCTGACCGCGGTCTGGGGCACCTGGGTGGTGGTCCCCCCCGAGCGCGCGACGGCGACGTTTTCCGGTCCCTGGACGAACCGGCTGGGCTTGATTCTGGCCATCGCCTGGCCGTTTCAGTGCGGCCTTGGCCTGGTCGTACTGGGATAGAACCCCCGCGGGGAGTCGAATCGAACGACGAGGGCGACGCCTTGAAGGAACCGGATCGACCGACGTTCGTGGAAGCGCGGTTTTCCCTGCTGGACGCGGGGGCGCTGATCGTCGGCTACAGTCTGGCCTCGCTTCTGGTGCGCGCGTACTGGCCCCGAGGGGAAACCCCTTCGTTCTGGGCCGTCTCGATGATCACGATGGTGTTCCTCTGGCTCGGCCTGGCGATGAGCGGCCCCGTGGTCCTGATCATTCGGAGACCACGGGCGGTCGACGCGGCCGACTCCGTCGAACCACCATCGCGGACCTGGGCGGAACTGGCCTGGCTGATCATCGGGTTTTACTGGATTGGACTCACCGTGCTGGTGGTCCCGACCCGGCTTGACGGCTCTCGATTTCTCGACAGCGCGATTCTGGGTCTCTTCCCGATCCTCGCGGCGCTGGTGATCTGGTGGGTGGGTCCGCGCAAGGCGTGGGCGACGGCGCAGCCCCAACCTGGCGGGCCGACCTGGACGCATCGCGCGGCCGTGGGGTTGCTGCTGAGCTGGCCGTTCGCGTGGGTCGGATTGATCGCGTTAGGGAAGGCGTTTCTTTAAGAGGGGAATACGATGGAGCGCGAAACGACGACCCCGCCGTTCGGAAACGGCGGGGTCGCCCGAGGGTTGCGTCGCGACTCACAACAAGGCGGTGTGACGCCGCTTAACGGCCGGTTTTGGGCTTGGCCGTGGGCTTGGTGGCACCGCTCTTGGCGGACGTCTTGGCCTTGGGCGTCTCTTCTTCCGACTCCTCGGCGTTCTCCTCTTGAGGAGGACCACCGCGACGACCACCGGGGCCGCGACCCGCGTCGAGCAAGGAGACGTCGAACGGCTTGCCGAGCATCGAGTTGAACTTGTCTTTCTGACGCTTGGTCAGAACCTTGCTGACGACCTTGAGCTGGGCGGCTTCCAGCTTGTCACGGAACTGCTCGCCTTGCTCCCGCATTTTTTCCATCTGGGCCTTGACCGCCGGGTCTTCCATCCGTTGACGCATCTCGTCACGGCTGGGCCGGGAGCCGTCGGGGTTGCGGAAGATCGAACCCATCTGGCCGCGGTCCGGGGCCGAAGGTTGCAGTTGCTGCATCGCCTGCTGCATCCCGAGCTGAAGCTGGTTCTTTTGCATGTCGGTGACCCCCAGCTTGGGAGCGATCGTGTCGCTAATCGCGGCCAAGGGGCCCTGGCGTCGAAGATCGATCTCGTAGAGGCGATTGATCTGGGCCTTGGTGAGCACCTTGGCGTAGGCCTCGTCGGTCTTCTTCTTTAAGACCTCCATGTTATTACGCATGCGAGTCATCATTGCTTGCATTTGCGTGGGATCGAAGTTCGGTCGACCGCCGCCCTGGCCGCCAGGACCGCCACCGAAGCCGCCACCCGGAGGACCGCCGAAGCCGCCGCCAGGACCGCCGCCGAAGCCGCCACCCGGAGGACCGCCGAAGCCGCCGCCAGGACCGCCGCCGAAGCCGCCACCCGGAGGACCGCCGAAGCCGCCACCCGGACCACCCGCCTGAGCGTTACCACCACGCTGACCACGTCCACCCTGCTGGCCACCGCCCGCCTGGGGAGCGTTGCCTTGGGGGCCGCGTCCGCCCTGCTGGCCACCGCCCGCCTGCGGGGTGTTGCCTTGGGGGCCGCGTCCGCCTTGCTGACCGCCGGCACCCTGCTGGCCGCCCTGTCGTCCACCCCCCTGGCCCCGGAAGCTCGCGAACGCTTCCTGGCGGATCGTCTCGACCTCGGCCTTGGCCTTGGGCAGATCGGCCTTTTGCTTTTCCGTCAGCTTGATGTCATCTTGAACCGCCTTGTAGTCGAGCAGGCGATAAACGTCGCCGCCTCCTCGCCCGAACATCCCACCGAAACCGCCGAAGCCGCCAAAGCCACCTCGACCTGGTCCCT
>JBFWRA010000573.1:0-4233 GCA_050249155.1 Isosphaeraceae bacterium
CAGCCCGTCCGCTACGTGTCGCGCCCAGGGGGGCGAACCCTGGGGGAACGCCACGCCCCAGGCGGGATCACACGGTCGCCCATAACAGCAACCGTTCAACCAACAGCCGATCCTGCCGACCGCCGAGCCCAGCGCCAGCGCCGGCGCCACGGCGTCGGCCATGGCCAGGAACGGGAACCGCTGACGGTACCAGTACAAGGTCGAACCGATCAATCCACCGATCAGGCAGCCGTAGTAGACGATGCCCCCTTGCCAGATCTTGAACACGTCATAAAATGTCTGGATGCTTCCTGGATGAGTCGCGACGTAAAGCGCCCGGGCCCCGACGATGCCGCCGGTGAGCAGCCAGACCGCCAGGCCCAGGACCGACTCGGTCGACAGCCGTTCGCGGCGCGCGCGCCAGACCGTCAGGCCAAGTCCCGCGACGACCGCCAGGCTGAGGAACACGCTGAAACTGTGGAGCGTGACTCCGTGCGATTCCCAGAGTACTCTGCGCAAAGGGCTTCCCTCCCCGATCCTCACACCTCCGAAGCCATGTTCCGACGCGAAGGATGCCCGGATCGACGGGATCGGTCAAGACCGTGTTCGACCCATCGGAGTTTCATTTAATGACGATCCAACCGAACGAAGGTCCCGACGCGGGCGAGCCCTGGCGCCAGGAGATCGACCAGAGTTCCGGACCGCTCGTCCTGGAGTTTGGGACGGAGTGGTGTGGGCATTGCCGGGTTCTGGCCCCTCGGCTGGCGGAACTGCTCCGCGAATACCCGACGGTCCGACACCTCAAGGTGGAGGATGGACCCGGCCTGCCGCTCGGCCGATCGTTCGGGGTGAAACTCTGGCCGACGCTCGTTTTCCTGCGAGACGGTCGGGTCCTGCTGCAAACCAGTCGGCCGAGCCCGGGGGAGGTCCGTCGAGGGCTGGAGGCGATCACCCAGGATCAGCCTCCCAGTCCATAAAACCGCGCGGCGGTCCCACTGAAGATTTGCTCATGCTCCGAGGGACTGATTGGTCCAAGCGCGTCGACGAGGCCGTCGATCACCTCCTCATACGTGGCCGCGAGGTTCGAGACCGGCCAGTCGGACCCGAACATCAATCGGTCGGCCCCGAACTCGTCGAGCGCTCGACCAACGTAAGGGCGTAGGTCGTCCGACTTCCAGGACGTCCAATCGGCCTCGGTCACCATCCCCGAGAGCTTGCAAAACACGTTGGGATATCGCGCCGCGGCCCGGAAGTCGGGCAACCAATCGGCGATGGCATGCTCCTTGATCCGAGGCTTCGCCAGATGATCGATGACCATCGGCAACGAGGGGAGGGTCTCCGCGAGCTTCGGAACGTGGCGGAGGTGCCTCACGTGAAAGAGCAGGTCGAAGGGGACCTGATGCCGTTCCAGCACCTTGAGCCCTTGTAGAACGTCCTCACGGATGATGAAATCATCATCGGGCTCGTCCTGAGTGACGTGTCGCACGCCGACGAACTTGGGGTGATCCCTCACGGCGAGCAACTGGCGTTCGCAATCGGGCGAGGCCAGGTCGACCCAGCCGACGACCCCCGCCACGAACGGGCAGGCGTCGGCGATTCCCAGCAGCCAATCGTTTTCCCGGACGTCGTGCTGGGTCTGCACCAGCACCGTTCGATCGACCCCGGCGCTCCGAACCAACGGCTTCAAATCGGAAGGGAGAAAGTCGCGCGCGATCGGTGCGAGTGCCGGCGTGTTCAACCATTCATAATTGAACGTGGGGCGAATACGCCAGAAATGATGGTGGGCGTCGATCTTGCCGTGCATCTTGATCTCTCCCGCGTGGACGGGTCGCGGTCAGTCCATCCGGACGCCGATCGCCAGCAGGACGTTGGCGAATCGCTGCTGGTCGGCCGTCTGAATCGTGAGAATATGGTCGGGCGTCGCGACAGCCTCGTAGAAATCCCATTTTTCGATCGGTTCGAGCGTCAGCGCGAGGCCCGCCCGTTGGATCACTCCGCGATACTCGTTCCAGACCGGGGGGTCCTCGGTCAGGGCGTACGGCCCGGTCTTTTCATACATCATGGTGTAAATCCCCTCGACCGGGACGGCGGAGAGGATCGCTTCGAGCGTCTGAGTACACGTCACCACGCCTGGCGAGAGGTTCAGGCTCACCAGTTCCGCGTTCGGTCCTTTCTTCGAGGAGGCCGGGTAGTTGCCGTCGGCGATCAGGATCTTGCCGTGGTGCCCCGCCCGGCCGATGACCTCGTTGATCTTCGGGTGGATGAGTCGATGCTTGAGCATGAAAGAAGAATCTCCAGGATCGATCAGACAAAATCAACTCGGCGGGCCCTGGGAGAAGACCTCGCGGAAGGCCCGGATCGTTCGGGTGGCCGCTCCCTCGGGATCGGGAAGGGGAAGCGCCTCGGCGGACGCGAATCCGTCGTAACCGATCTCGGAGAGGGCCCCGGCGATCGGCCGGTAGTCGAGGTGGCCGAAGCCCGCCGCTCGACGATTCGAGTCGACGAAGTGGAGATGCCCGATCGACGCGCCTCCCGATCGGAGGGCCTCGGCGATCTCGACCTCCTCGATATTCATATGAAAAAGATCAGCGAGCAGCCGAACGTTGCGCGTCGAGAGCCTGGCGAGCAACGTCCGCCCCTGTTCGACGGTGTTGACCAGGTCGGTCTCATACCGGTTCAGGGGTTCGTGAAGCAGCGGAACGCCGTGAGCCCTGGCGTGCTCGCCGAGATCCTCAAGTGCGTCGGCCAGGTGATTCAGGGCGGTCGCCCGGTCGACGCCCCCGCCGCTTTTTCCTTGCATGGACCCGATGATCGCGGGGGCTCCGAACGGCCCGGCGCGGTCGATGATCGCGCGAATGAACGACCGGGCGCGTCCACGGACTTCCGGGTCGGAATGGGTGAGGGTCCATTGATGGACGACCCAGCCGGCCCCGGTGCCCATCGCCGCGAGCCCGAGCCCCTCGCCGTCGAGCAATTCCCTCAGCGCCCTGGGGTCGACCGACTCCGGGGAGCGTGGGAAGATCTCGATCGCGTCGAAGCCGAGCGCCCGGGCCGACCGGCAGGCGGCGGCGAGGTCGTCCCAGTAGACGAAGGGGCCGCCGCGCGCCTCGGGTACGAGACTGACCGTGACACTGGAACGGACAGGCATAAGTCGCGGCCTTTCTCAGAGTCGCATCGCGGTGAACCCGCCGTCGACGTAGTACGACGCGCCTGTGATGAAGCTACCGGCGGACCGGGAGAGCAAGAGCAGGCAAGCGCCGATCAGTTCGGACGGCTCCCCGAACCGATTCATGGGCGTTTGCGCCATGATCTTCTCCACCCGCTGGGGGTCGAGGATCTTGCGGTTCTGCTCCGCGGGGAAGAACCCCGGGCAAAGGGCGTTGACCCGGACGTTCGACGGGGCGAGTTCCCTGGCGACGTTCTGGGTGAGGTTCACCACGGCGGCCTTGGACGCGGAGTACGCGAACACGCGCGAAAGCGGGGTGTGGCTCGACACGCTGGCGATGTTCAGGATCGATCCGCCGCCCGCCTCGGCCATCGCCTTCCCGAAGATCTGGCAACCCCAGTGGACCGCCTTCAGGTTGCTCACCAGGACGCGGTCCCAGTCGTCGTCGTTGATCTCGAAGTAGGGGCTCGCGCTGTTGACCCCCGCGCCGTTGACGAGCATCGCGACGTCGCCGATCTTGTCGGTCACCTCCGCCAGCAGCCCCGCGATCGAGTCGCGGCTCATCACGTCCACGGGGGCGTAGCGAGCCGAGCCTCGGACGGCCTCGATCTCCCGGACTCGCTGAGCGCCCCGTTCCGCGTCCCGCCCGGCGACGACGACCGTCGCCCCCGCCCTGGCCAGGCCCGTGGCGATCGCCCCGCCGAGGACGCCGGTGCCCCCGATGACCACCGCCACCTGGCCGCTCATCCCAAACAGATCTTCCAGGTAACTCATGGTCGTCGGCTCATGACTTTCAGGAGGGTGGATGGACTTCTCACACTTGGATGCGAACCCGGATCACATGCCTCGCCTCAGCGCGTCGAGGTGCCGGCTGAAGTGATCGGCGAGAATCTCTCGATAGGTTTCCGGGTGCGAGGTCAGCACCCCTCGCAGCGCGGGGCCCAGTTCCGGGTCGGTGATCACCGACCCGAACGTGCAGTGGAGGATCTGCCGGCCCGGTCGGGTGAAACCCCGGCCTTCCGGCACGTCGTCCCATCGCTCCAGGTACAGGGATTCGAGTTCGTCCAGCGAATCGACCTCCTCGGAGG
>JBFWRA010000574.1:0-4228 GCA_050249155.1 Isosphaeraceae bacterium
GGAACTCGCCCGGCTGAACGCGGAGAACGCCGAGGTCGTTCGCCGGCTCGACGATCGGCTCGAACGGTTCCGCCGCCAGCGCGCCACGTTCGGGAACTGGCCCTCGGAGGCCGCGACGGCGGCCCGGGCCGAACACGTGACGGCCGAGACCAAGGCCGCCCACGAAGCCTTTCGAGCGATCCGGGTCGCCCTGAAGACCGTCAAATCCCTCAAGGAAAAGACGGTGGAACTCCGAAACGCGGTGAGGGACGGCGAACGTTCGCTCTCCACCTTCTGGACGGGCAACCGCGCCGAGGCCCGTCGAGGGAGCCTGATCCGGCTTTCGACCTACGCCGCGCTGGGCCTCGCGGCCCTGGGTCCCTTGCACCTGGTCCGCCGTCGCGCCAAACGCAAGCTCAACCTGGAGAGCAGGCTTTGCCCCCAATGCGAGGCGCTGGACACCGTCAGGGTTCCCGACGGCGACGAGCCGGAATCGGCCGAGGAGCCCGAGCGAAAGATCAAGGCCAAGATGGCGGTCTGCGGCGAGTGCGACTACGAGATCCGAGAGAACTACCTTCGACAGAACCGGCTGAGCTTCCCGACCCTGGGCATCCGCGGCAGCGGCAAGACGCACTGGGTCGGCATCCTTTACGACCAGATCAAGAACGCCAACCTCTCCGTCGCCTCGTCGTTGCGCAAGCTCCCTTCCCGACACGACGCGATCTTCGACCAGATCGTCCGACAACTTCACTACGATCGCCGAGGACCGGAAAACACGAAGTTGGACCGGCCCCGCCCGCTGGTGTTTCACGTCAAGGACGCCGACCCGCTCGGGGCGAACCGAACGACCGTGAACCTCTTCGACGCGGCCGGCGAATTGAGTCGATCCCACGTGCAGGTCGATCGAGACTACAGAAGGCTCCGCCTGCTGCGCTGCCAGGGGTTCGCGCTCTTTTTGGACCCGACCCAGGTCGTGGTCGGCCCCTGGTCCGAGAATGACACGACGATCGAGGACCAGATCGAGACGCTGGCCCATTTCTCCGAGGAACTTCACGCGGTTCGGGGCGTCCCGGTGGATCGGGCCGTCGACCTGCCGGTCGCCGTCTGCATCTCGAAGATCGACCTGCTGAATACCCAGAACCCGATCGGCTCGCAGGCCCTGCCGTTCATCTCGGCGCTGCGGGACACGATGGACCGGGACGTCGACCTCGACCTGATCCACGAGCGCTCGCGGCTTTGCGCGCGAGCCATGCCGATGCTTTTTCCAAACTGGAACGTCGAGCGAACCCTTCGCGAACAATTCGGCGGCCGCTACATGTTCTTTCCCGTCTGTCCCGTGGGACTGGAGGAGTCCGAGCTGGGGCTGGCCAGGCTCGCGGACCGGACCTACGCCCCGTTCGGCGTGCTCGAGCCGCTGCTCTGGCTGCTCCACATGCACGGGTACAGCGTCCTGAGATGACGTCGGAGTGGTCCACGCCCCGCACGCCCCGAGGGTGACCCGACCGCGATGAAATGGCCGGACATGGAACACTACCGGACCGCCCTTCAAGACCCGTCGCGGGCCTTCCGCGACCCGAGGTTGAAGGGCTGTTCCGTCGAATCCAACCCGAGGACCGGCATCCCCAAGGGCAGCTCCGGGCGCAACGCCGTGGTGTACAAGCTCAGCGATAGCGCGGGCAAGATCGCCGCCAGGGTCTTCCGGAACGAGCCTCCGCCCGGCCGGCAACGGCGGATGAAAATCATTCATGAGTATCTGTGCAAACAAAAGGTCAAATGCCTCGTCGACTTCACCTACGACACCGAAGGGGTCGTCGTCACCGATACCGACGAGCAGGTGCGCAAGTCCTTCCCGTTGCAAACGATGGACTGGGTCGACGGGGAAACGCTTGGCACCTGGTTTCGCAACGCCGTGGCCCGGGGCGATACCCGCGCCCTGGCGAGGATGGCCGACGCCTGGGTCGAGCTGGTCGAGGAGTTGAGATCCAACGGGATCGCGCACGGCGACCTCCAGCACGGCAACGTCATGGTCCGCAACGAGCGCTGCGTGCTGGTCGACTACGACGGCATGTACGTGCCCACCATGACCAGCCCGGAAGACCTCGTGGCCTACGAGGCCGGATTGCCCGGCTACCAGCACCCCGACCGGCCCGGCCAGCCCCTCTCCGCGGAGATCGACAACTTCTCGGCCTGGATCATCCTGATCGCGCTGAAGGCGGTCGCCGACGACCCGGACCTCTGGCACCGCTACCCCGGCCGCGAGGATCGCGAGGAACTTCTGATCGGCGAAATGGATATCCTCTCGCCGGCCACGTCTCCCCTCTGGGAGGAACTGATTCACCAGTCCAAAGATCCCAAGGTGCGCGACTGGTCGAGGATGCTTCGGGATTCCCTTTACGGTCCGTTTGAACAGATCCCTCCGTTCGTCGTCGACGTCTTCGACGAGATTCGCCACGCCGTCCAGGCCAGGGACTGGCGGACGGTCCGGACCCTGGCGACCGGGAAATACGCCTCCAGGACGTTCCCCAACGACCTCGCGGCGCAGGTCAACGAGGCCGACCGCCGGGTGGGTTGCCTCGATGCGCTGGTCGCGAAGCTCAAGTCGGGCGGGGCCAAGGAGATCGCCAGGGCGTACCGTCCCGAACTGCTGGACGACTGGGCCGACCCCGCCCTGCTCGACCAGGCGAGGAAAGCCGCCGCCGCCGTCGCCACGCTGGATGCGCTGGCCACCGCCGAGGGGTCCGACCCGACCGGCAGGGCCCTGGTCTCCGCCTGGGACGCCGCGGCCGACGCGCTGAGGGACGTGGCCGAGGGGGACGAATACCGCGAGAAGGTGGAATCGTGGCGCCGAAGGATCGCCGCGGCCGAGCGGCTCGCCAAGATCGTGGCCGCCGGCCGCCCCGATCGCGAGGTCGCCGAGGCGTGGTCGGCGCTGGAGTCGCTGGGAGGTCACCCCGACGCGGCACCCCACCACGCGGTCGCCTCGCTGGCCTCGCGACGAGTTCGAACCCTCGCCGCGCTGGCGAACCTGCCCGACGCCCAGGACGAGGCCGCCGACCGCTCCTTCCTCTCCGTCTGGGCGACGGCCGAGTCGCTCTTCGACGGCAGGCCCGAACTGGACCCGTTCCGCGACCGAGCGACGGCCGTCCATGAACGCATCAAGGGGGTGGAGCGGCTCGCCTCGCAAATCGCGCTGGCCGACAAGGGAAAAGTGAGTGAGCAGGCGATTATCGACGCGGCCGAGGCGCTGCCCCAGGGCTACGTCGGCGCTCACGCCCCGAGGGTCGCGGTCGCTCATCGAAGACTCGGCGCGACCCACGCCCTGGCCAAGGCCCTGCGCGCGGACCCCCCGTCCGACCTGCGGCTCGCCGCCGCCGCCGAGGCGCTACGCGCCACTGGGCAATGGCCCAACGACCCCGCGATCGCCGCCCGTTGCGAACGGGCCATGCGACGGACCGCGCTGATCCAGAACCTCGCCGCGATCCCCTCGACCCTCCCCCTGGACGTCCAGGACGATCGCTGGCTCGAAACCTGGGACGAGACGCTGCTGGCGGGCTGCCGAGACGCCGACCCCCAACGCGCCAGGTATGCCCAGGCCGCCGGCCGCGCCGCCGCCTTCGAGGCGCTGGAACGCGCGATCCAGGAGGGAGACCCGCTGAAGGTCAAGCGGCTCTCCGAGGACCCCGGGCTCGCCGGCCACCCGGGACTCGAGCGCCGACGATCGGAACTCGCTCCCCTGATCGCCACGGGAGCGAAGCTCGATCGCCTCCTCAACGCGGCCAGGGAGGACCGCCCCGACGCCTTTTTCTCCGAGGCCGACGCCGCGTTCATCGCCTCGCATCGCGCGACGTTCGAACCCTTTCGGGAACGGATCGACGCCTGGGTGGACGCCAGGCTCTCCTCTGGCGACGTGCTCCGCCAGGCCGCGCCGGCGTTCCTCCCCGCGGCCAACGGTACCAGCGTCACCGCCCGGTGGGCCTGGGGACAGCCCCAGCTCGTTCGGATCTGCCTCGTCGCGGCGGACCCCTCGCGGTTCCTCGATCGGCCGGAAGAGGCCAGGGGTGGAACCCTCCGACTCGACCCGGAATCCCACCGACGCTCCCAGAGCGGCGCGGCCCTGGCGATCCCCCCGGGGTGCCGGCGGCTCCACGTCACCGTCTGGCCGACCGTCGACCTGGGATGGAGTATCCGAACCGGCCCCCCCCTGAAGGTCGGCGTCCTCGACGTCGGACCCAGGAAAAAGGGCAAGGCC
>JBFWRA010000575.1:0-4226 GCA_050249155.1 Isosphaeraceae bacterium
CACTCCCTGGGCGGGACTGAAGGCTATTACCTGCTGCTGTCGCGCGGCGGACCCGCCACCGCGCCCCGCGTCTTCCGCGTCGAGGTCACCGACGTCGCGAAGGGACCCGTGCTCACGCTCCGCGCCTCGCCCGACGCCGCCCGGCTGCTCAAGTGGGGGGACGGGGTGGAATTGCTACGGCCTCCCCTGGCGACGACCGCCCAGCTCCGCGCCTTGCCCGCGGTCATCCCCTTCGTGGATGAGGCCGATCCCAACGCCGCGGCGGCGGCTCGACAAAAAGCCTTCAAGGTCCGGTCGATCAACAACCTCAAGCAGATCGGCCTGGCGTTGCACAACTTCAACGTCGCCCACGGCCAGTTCCCCCCGGCCGTCATCTTCGGGCCCGACGGCAAGCCCTGGCATTCGTGGCGCGTGCTCATTCTGCCGTTCGTTGAGCAGAACGCGCTTTACGACGCCTACGACTTCACCCAGCCCTGGAACTCGGAGAAGAACCTGAAGCTGCTCGACAGGATGCCCGAGGTGTACCGCGACCCCGTTCGTGGCGACGAGAAAGGGCACTTCACCCACTACGCCGCGCTCGTCGGCCCCGCGACGCTGTTCAAACCCGCGGGAGCCAAACAGACCGATCCTAAAAACGTCCCCCTCGATCAAGGAGGGACGAGATCCGCGGAGATCACCGACGGCACATCCAACACCATGATGGTCGCGCCCGTCGATGCCGCCCGAAAGATCGCCTGGACCCAACCCGAGGACGTCGCCGTCGGCCCGAAGTTCCCTGGCTTGGCCGGGCTGGGTGAGCCTGGCTCGATCGGCACGCCCTATACCGTGGACGGCCTTCCGGGCTCAAAGGGGGCCGCGCCGGTCCTGTTCGCCGACGGCAGCGTATTCACGCTTTCAGCCGCGGTCTCTCCCCGAGTGATCCACGCCCTCACGACCATTAACGGCCTGGATTACGTCGGCCCCGATGCTTACGCACCACGCAATACCCTTCCGACGCTCAAAGTCCGCATCGACGGACCTCGCGCCATCGCTTCGATTGAATGACGAGGGGATTCAAGACCGAGATTCCCCCTGAAGCTCCCGAGCGTCGCGCCACCGGAGTTCGGGGGGAGCCAACCTGGTTTCACGAAGATCCGCGTCGGAATGGGCGGGGTTCCCCGCGGGAAGGAGCGACCCATGGAGCTTGGGACGTTTTCGGTCAGCCTGGCGGTCAAGGACCTTCACGCTTCGAGAGCATTTTACGAAAAGCTCGGTTTCAACGCCTTCGCCGGAGACGCCTCTCAGAACTGGCTGATCATGAGGAACGGCGATCACGTCATCGGGCTCTTTCAGGGGATGTTCGACAGGAATATCCTCACATTCAACCCTGGCTGGGACGTCAACGCCCAGCCGCTGCCCAAATTCACCGACGTCCGCGACCTTCAGCGCCAGCTCAAGTCCCAAGGAGTGGAATTCCAGCAGACGGCGGACGAGACCACGACGGGGCCGGCCAGCTTCGTGGTTTTGGACCCCGACGGAAACCCGATCCTCTTTGATCAACATGTTTGAGCTTCTTTCAGTTCGGGTGGTTCAATTCCACAAATCGGAAACCAACGATGAATAACGCGGTGATCACGTCCCTTTTCGTCACGGTGACGCTGGCCATTTGCGCCGCGGTGTTCGTCTGGCTACAAAAGCGCGGGAAGTGAACGAGGACGGAGTCGCCCCTCCCGTCGATCGGAGGCTGATCCATGAGCGATCTCGACAAGGCCGTCGCGACTCAACTGGAAAACATCGTGAAGCGCACCGGCAAGTCGCTACCGGAGCTGACCGCGATCGTCAACGAGAGTGGACTCTCGAAGCATGGCGAGTTGGTCGCCATGCTCAAGTCCACCCTGGGCATGGGGCATGGCGACGCCAACACCCTGGTCCACACCGTGCGGAAGTCCGACGGAGCGAGCGCCGCCGCGGCGAAGGGGCTCTCGGCGGTGGAGGTGCTCGACGGGCTCTACACGGGCCCGAAGGCGGCGCTCCGGCCGATCCACGACGCGCTCCTGGTGGCGATCCGGAAGTTCGGTCCCTTCGAGGAGGCTCCAAAGAAGACGTACGTCAGCTATCGCCGCGAGAAGCAGTTCGCCATGATCGGCCCCGCCACGAACACCCGCGTGGAGGTCGGGCTCAACATGAAGGGAGTGGCGGCCACCGATCGGTTACAGCAACTACCGGCGGGACAGATGTGCAACTACAAGGTGAAGCTCACCGACCCGAAGGACGTGGACGCGGAGTTGATCGACTGGATCAAGACGGCCTACGAGGCGGCGGGGTAGGATGGATTTGGAGAACGCGTGCGATTTTCTTGACTTGAATGGGGGCCACCGAATAATGAGTCGTCGGGGGTTTCGCTGGGCTGGTTAAGGAGCCTTGGCGATGGCCGCTCCTGTTCGCATCTCGGTCGCCCGCATGACGTCGGCCGCATGCCTCCTGGGCGCGGGGCTGGGGGCGATGGGGCGGTGGCCCGTCATTTTAGAGGGGTTCGGTAGTGAAGGCGGAACGCGCTCCTGCCGTACGTGGGCCTTCGTGGGATACGTCCTGTACCTGTCGGGAATGTCCTTGGTCCTACTTCTGGTCGAGGACGTCGGACGCCGGCTCCAGTACTACGGCATGGTGAGTTTCGCCGCGATGATCAACAAGTCGTTCCTACCCACTCTCAGTGTCGGCAAGACCTTGTACCCAGGCGGCATTTGCATGTGCTTCCTGTTCGTCTCGGGCGTTGTCTTCCTCGCGGTGGGCACGATAATGCGGTTCCGAGCGAGCGAGAGCACTCAATTGGATCAGGTCCCTGGATCTGTCCAAAAACCCGCGTCGCGTTCGTCTTCACCGATTCCGTCGTCTTGACCTCGCGACCGCGCTGGACGTCCCATGCCCGACGCGACCCACGATCCCGACGTCCCACCGAGCGGTGACGGCTCCGCGCCTCGCCTGGAAAGCGTGGATTTGCTTCGAGGGATCGTCATGGTCGTGATGGTCCTCGACCATACCCGGGACTACTTCGGCGACGCCTTGATCGACCCGACCGACCTCGGCCAGGCGACTCCTGGCCTCTTCCTGACCCGCTGGGTGACCCACTTTTGCGCGCCGACGTTCGCCCTGCTGGCGGGCGTCGGCGTTCGCCTCGCCGGACGTCGAGGATTCGACTCCCGCGCGCTTGCCTGGTTTCTCCTGTCGCGAGGACTCTGGCTGATCCTTCTCGAGCAGACCGTCGAGAAGTTCGGGATCCTGTTCCGGCTCAACCCGAGCCTCTTGCTGGGCCTGGTTCTTTGGTCGATCGGCGGGTCGTTCGTCCTGCTTTCGGGCCTCGTCGCGGCGCGCGTTCCCGCGCGGGTCGTGGGCGTCCTCGGCCTGGTCGTCATCGCGGGCCACAACCTTCTGGACCTCGCCCCCCCGGACTTCGGCGGTCCGCTGCGACCCCTTCTCAACTTTCTGCTCAGGCCGGGGTTTCTCGCGCTTCCAGGCGGGGTTTCGTTCCTCGTCGGATATCCGCTTCTGCCCTGGTTCGGAGTCGTCGCGGTCGGGTACTGGCTGGGCGGGGCGTACGCGCTCGAGTCGCGTGTTCGCCGTCGGTCGCTCGTCGCCGTGGGGCTGGCGGCGGTCGGCCTGTTCGTGGCGTTGCGGGCGGGGAACCTGTATGGCGAGCCCCGCCCCTGGTCGCCAGGCCCCGACGCCTTGTCGACCGCCTTGCGGTTCGTAAATTGCACGAAGTATCCGCCGTCGCTCATGTTCCTGCTCATGACGCTCGGCCCCGCGGTCCTCGCGCTGGCCGCGTTCGATCGAGGGGTCGGAGCGCTCGGGCGGCCGCTGGTGACGCTCGGGCGCGTGCCGCTGTTTTTCTACCTGCTCCAGTGGTACGTCATTCACGGCCTGGCCCTGGCGGTGGCGTTCGCGCGCGGCGAGCCGACCGACTGGCTCTTCGTCGACTCGGTCCCCTTGACCCCGCCGGCCTCGTCGGTATTCGGGCTGCCGGCGATTTATGGGTGGTGGTTGCTTGTGCTGATCCTTCTCTATTTCCCTTGCGCCACGTTCGCCCGATACAAGAGCCGCCATCGGGGATCGACCTGGCTGAGCTATCTGTGAGACGGAAGGACGGATTTGGCTACCGCCAGGTCTTGCCCGCCATCGCGTCGATCGCCAGTCGAGAGCCGTCCAGGTCTTCCAGGTCGCTCGGCTGGCCGATTGGGACGCGCTTGCCC
>JBFWRA010000576.1:0-4223 GCA_050249155.1 Isosphaeraceae bacterium
GGCGCGAAATACTACGCGGAGAACCCCCTCCATCCTCTGGAATCGACACTCGCGAACATCAACATGGACGTGCTCAATCTGTGGGGTCCGACCGCCGATATCATCAGCGTCGGCCTGGGTCAAACCACACTCGACGAGGTCCTGACCGGGGCGGCCCAGGTTCAAGGAAGGACCGTGGCCCCCGACGCCGATCCCGAGAAAGGATACTTTTACCGATCCGACCACTTCGAATTCGCCAAGAAAGGGGTCCCCGCGCTCGATCCCAAGGCCGGGACGATCTATCGCGGCAAGCCCGCCGACTACGGCCGGAAGACCCGCGAAGCCTACGTCGCCAACGACTACCACAAGGTGTCCGACGAGGTGAAACCCAACTGGGACCTCGCGGGAGCCGTCGAGGACCTGAAGTTGCTCGCGGTGGTCGGATATCGCGTCGCCCAGGGAGAGACGTTTCCTGAATGGAAGCCAGGATCCGAGTTCCTTGAGATCCGACGCGCCGCGCTTTCCAAGGCCAAACCAAAGCCCGAGTCCGGACGACCTTGATCGATGAGTTCCCACGTCAATCCAGGTCGCTTCCGCCGGATCGTCGGCCCGAGCTTCCTCGTCGTCTTGATCACCGCCGTCTGGGCGGACCACGTCCTCGGCTGGTTCGAGGTCGTCTTCGACTTCGTCGCGCACCTGTTTTACGAGGTGCCGATGCTGGCCAGGGTGCGGCGGCCGAGCCAGGTTCCCCTGGCGAGGGCCCACCTGCTGGCGCTGGGCGTCGGCGTGGCCATCACCCTGCTGCTTCGACCCGGGTTGACCTCGCATCGGAGCCGTTGGGCCTGGATTTTCCTGCTGGGATACGCCCTTCGCGCCACGGTCTGGGTGGCGGGGGGAAACGTTCCGCTGGTGCCCGGGGATAGCTCCCACTACGTCGAGGTCGCCACGTCGGTTTACCGTGGCGAAGGGGCCGTCAAGCATTACGTCGAGAGCTTCTTCCTTGATTATCCGAGAATCCGTGAAGGCAAGGGGGTTCTCGACGACTGGGCCACGCCACTGTACGCCTACGTCCTGGCGGGAGCGTACTGGATCACGGGTGTCGTCCCGCTCCAGTCGCTGGATCAGACCTTCGCCGTCGCCAAGGGCGTGAGCTTCCTCGCGAGCCTCGCGGCCCTGCCCGCGATCTACCTCCTTGGTCGTCGCCGCTTCGACCCGGAGATCGGGCTGATCGCGATGGCGCTTCTGGCGATCCTGCCGGTTCACGTGATTTACGCGGGATTCGCGCTTCGGGAAAGTCTGGTCGCGCTGACCTCCATTGTAGCGGTCTGGGCGTTGACCGAAGTGTGGGCGACCCGAAGCGTGAAAGCGGCCTGGGGCTGGGCGGTGGTGGCGGGGACGCTCGGTGGTCTGGCGGTGCTTGGTCGCAACACGGCGATGGCCCTGCTCGCGGGCGCGGGATTGTTTGGCCTGGCGCGGCACGGCGGGCGACGACTTGGGCCCTTGCTGGCCTGGGGGGTGGTCGTGGTCGCGGTGATCGCCCCGTGGGCCTGGGTCACGCACGCCGAGTACGGCCAGCCTTTTTTCTCTTACACGAACTATTTTCAATACAATTTCTCATGGACGGTCCACCATTACGAGAAAGGGAACACCGAGGCGTCCCAGTTTTATCAATGGGCCAACGCCTCGGAGATCGTCCGGGTCAAGGTCAAGGCGCTTGCGATCATCGTCGTGACCTCGACGATGATCCTGAGCGTTCCCTTGACGGCTCTGTTCCTCAGGCGGGTCCGATCCGGAACCGAGACGGATCGACTCGTCGGGCTGATCGGGATCGTCTTCGCGCTGGCGACGCTCGTCAACGTCGCCGACGTGACTCAGGTCGCGCAACTGGGTCGTTATTACCTGCCCGTCTTCGCGCTGGCTCTGCCCTCGGCGGCCGCGGGGCTTCGCGACGCGCTCGGGGCCTTTGGCGCGACCGCGAGGGCCTGGCGATGGGTTGCGCTGACCCTGGCCGCGACGCTCTGGGCCGATCCCACCTGGGCGTATGACGCGGGGTGGCTGGTCAAACCCTACCAACTCCACTGGCCAGCGCTCTCCGATGCGGGAGACTGGGTCAAGGCGCACCCCGAGGCGGTTCCCCACGATGCGAGGATCATGACCTGGTTCCCCTGGGAGTTGCGGATCGCCTCGGATCGGACCACCGTGCTCATGCCCAGGAATTTCAACCCGACCCGCATCGACGAGGAGATCCGTCAGTACGGCGTGACCCACGTGCTCTGGGGGTCGTTCGAGAACCCGCCCCACGTGGAGCCCGAGGTCTGGGGGCCGTACCTCGATCGACTTCGGATCGGGTTGGGGCTCACCGAGTCGAAGGAACTTCATCGTTCCCCGCCAGGACGGTTCTACCCCGTCCGACTCTACCGAATTCGCTGAACCGATGGATAAAGCTCGTCCCCAAACCCCGTCCCAATCGACCCGTCGCACCGGGCCCTGGCCCTGGATCGGGCTGCTGGTCGCGCTCGCCTTCAACGCCTGGCTGCGAGGACACGCGTTCGGCCCGGCCCTGCGCGACATGACGGGCCTGAACGCCTACCCGGTCACCTCGGCCGAATCCGAACCGCTCGACTGCGATGAGGCGATCTATGGTTACATCGGCAAGCGACTGAATGACGGCGCGGTCATGTACCGCGACCTGACCGAGAACAAGCCTCCCCTGGGTTACTGGCTCTTCGCGGGCGCGGTGGCCATCGGCGGACCGACCGAATTGACGATCCGGTTGATGCCTCTCCCCTTCGTACTGGCCACGACGGCGATCGTCTGGTGGGTCGCCAGAAGGCTTCAGGGGGACCTCGCCGCCCTGATCGCGTCGCTCACGTTCGCCCTGGTCAGCACCGATCCGTTCCTGTACGGCGAGAGCGCGAACATGGAGCACATGATTAATCTGTGCTCATTTAGCGCGCTCGCTTTCCTGCTCGCGGCTCGATCTCGGCCTGGTGGCGCGGCGTCCTTCGCGAGTGGGGTGATGCTCGGCCTGGCGACTCTGATCAAGCAAACCTCGGCCCTCAACGTCCCGCTCCTCGCCGCGGCGATCGTCCTGGATCGAGAAGAGGGACGACCGCGAGGCCGAAGACTTCTGGCGTTCTGCGCTGGGACGGCGACGGCGCTCGTCCTGACGGTCGTGGCGCTGCTGGCCCAGGGGGCGGCTGGCTCCGCCTGGGCGGACGTCGCGCACTACGGAAGGGCGCTGGCGACGGAAACCCCCCCCGCCCCGAACGCTCCCCCCTGGCCCCTGCGATGGGTGACGGGCAACGCAGACCCTCAAGGAGGGCTCCCCTGGCCGTTTGGTGACTCGACCTACCTCGTGTGGTGGGGCACTGGCACCTGGCCCGTCTGGCTGCTCGCGATCCCAGCACTCGCCTGGTTCACGCGGAGTCGGATGGCGACCACGGAGCGTCGATGGGTCGCCGTCTGGACCCTCTCGGCCTGGGTCCAGGTCGCCCTGCCCGGCCTCTTCTGGCAACACTATTACTTGCTTCCCGTCCCTGGACTGGCGGTCCTCGTGGGTGTGTTCCTGGCCGATCAGGTGACGCTCACATGGACTTCGCCACGGCGGAATGCGGTTCATGCATGCATGCTGATCTTCCTGGCGAGCGGTCTGGTCTGGACCGCGAGACTCCAGGCGGTCGAATACCTGGGGGTCTCCCCCGAGGGGTTGGTCAAGGACCGAGGTGGCCCCCAATGGCTGGTGAACCGAGCGCTTGGCCGCGAGATCGCGCGACGCACCGCGGGCTGGCGAAATCCGACGTTATTCGTCTGGGGCTGGCAGGGTCCGCTCTATTTTTACTCGGGCCTGAAAGGCGTGACGCCCCAGGTGTTCGTGGATGATTTCTTGAAGGCCCACGCGGGGACGGACCATCCCCTGGCCCGCCCGAGGATCGAGCGGACCATGAGGGATCTCCGCGAGAACCCGCCGACCCTGATTTTCGCCGGGTACCCGCCGTTCCCCGAACTCCGCCGATTCCTTGAAGAGCGATACTTCCCGTCCCAGATCGCGCCTGGGCTTTGGGTCGAGCGATCCGTTTACGGCGCGTTCGAGGGAGCGGCGGGCCGCTAGCCGCGGCTCGTGGAGAGCGCCTTCTCGGCCTCTCCCTCGGGGGAGTTGGCCTGTTCGATCACCGCCTCGTAGTGGCTTCGAAGCCGTCCCATGATCTCTCCCCAGCTCTGGCGCTCCGCGTAGGCCCTGGCCG
>JBFWRA010000577.1:0-4219 GCA_050249155.1 Isosphaeraceae bacterium
ACCGGCCTGGCGGGCAACGCCACGGCGAGGCCGACGGCGCGACCCGCGTTTGGGTACTGGCCCGCCCTGGTGCCCCGAGGTCTGGTCGAGGATCAGGTCCGGGTGACGATCCAGACGGCGAGGGACTGGTCTGAGGAGGGAGGCGACCGTTGATCTCAAACTCCGTCTCAACTCCGCGAAGCCGGCGGCTCGGCGACCTGGCCCACGCCAGGAGTGGCGACAAGGGGAATCGAGCGAACGTCGGCGTGATCGCGCGCGACCTCGACGCCTTCGAGTGGCTGCGCGAGCACCTCACCGTCGTCGAAGTCGCCAGGGCCTTCCGCGGCCTGGACCCAGGGCGAGTGACTCGTTACGAACTGCCCCACCTCCTGGCGTTCAACTTCGTGATCGAGCGCGCGCTGGGGGGAGGCGCCAGCCGTTCCCTTCGACTGGACACTCAAGGCAAGGCGTTGGCGGCCGCCCTGCTGGAACTACGCGTGCCCTCGCCTGGCGAGGACTCACCCGATCCTTCTGAATCCACTTGAGGAGATGTGATGGACGAGCCACTCGTCGTTCGCGAGGATCACGGCCCCGTCGTGGTTCTGACCCTCAATCGGCCTGATCGTCACAACGCCCTTTCCAAGGCGCTGGTCGCCCAACTCGGCGACGCGCTGAGCGGTCTCGCCATCGAGCTGGGCGTGCGGGCCATCGTGATCACCGGCGCGGGTCGTTCCTTTTGTTCGGGGATGGACCTCAAGGAAGCGGAGGAGGCCGGTCGTCGTCTCGACGCGGAGAAATCGGCCGTCATCGAGGTCCGAGCGCTGGCCGATCTCCTCGATCAGCTCCACACGCTTCCCAAGCCCGTGGTCGCCGCGTTGAACGGCGACGCCCTGGCGGGAGGCGCGGGGCTGGCCCTCTCCTGCGACTTCGTCATCGCCGCGGAGGGGGCGAGGATCGGCTATCCCGAGGTGCTGCGCGGCCTGGTTCCCGCGATGGTTCTGTACGACCTGGTTCGCCAGGCTGGCGAGCGTCGCGCGCGCGCCCTGGTACTCAGCGGCCAGCCGATCACCGTGTCGGAAGCCAGGGAATGGGGAATCGTGAACCGGGTCGTCCCTCCGGAATCGCTTCGAGAAGAAGCGCTGGCGCTGGCGACTCGCCTCGTGGCCGCCGCGCCCCTGGCCCTGGCGTCGACGAAACGCTTGCTCGACGAGTCCAGCGGCCGGCCCCGCGACCTGAGAGGGGCCGCCGCGGTGACCGCCGCGGTGCGTGTCTCGGACGAGGCCATCGAGGGGCTCCGCGCATTCGTGGAACGTCGGCCCCCGCGCTGGGCGGGATCGAGCAACGCTCCGGAAGCCGGATCGCCCTGACGGGAAATCGGGAGATGGGCTGATGACGATGGACTCTGGCCAGTTCGTTGAGATCCCCTGGGTCGATGGACAAACCGTCGGCTCGGTCCTCCGGGCGACGGCGGCGCGGTTCCCCGAGCGGGACGCCCTGGTCTTTCCCGCGTCGGACCTTCGGTGGTCCTGGCGGGAACTCGATCGGAGAGTGGACGTCGTCGCGGCGTCCCTCCTTCGCCTGGGTCACGCGCCTGGGTCGCATGTCGGCATCTGGTCGATGAACGCGCCGGAATGGGTCGTCACCCAGTTCGCCGTCGGTCGGATCGGCGGAGTCCTCGTCAATGTGAATCCCGCCTACCGGCTCCACGAACTGCGCGAGGCCCTCAAGGCGGCCGACGTGGAAACCCTGATCGTCGGGGCCCCCTTCAAGGGTTCGGACTTCGTCGGCATGGTCCAGGAACTTTGTCCCGAGTCCGCCGCGGAAACCTCCACCGATTGGCGGTCCGCCGAACTTCCCGCCCTTCGAAGACTGGTCTCCCTGGAAGATCGACCGGGGCCCGGCTGGCTCCATTGGTCAGACCTGGAACGGGAGTCCTCCGAAGCGGGATCGGAAGACTCCCTGGTCCTTCGCGAATCCGCGGTCAAACCCGAGGACGTCTATAACATCCAGTTCACCTCGGGCACGACGGGGAACCCGAAGGGCGCGATGCTCTCCCATCGCAACGTGCTCATGAACGCCTTTCACACGGGCCAACGCCTCAGGTACGACGAGCGCGATCGCGTCTGCGTTCCCGTGCCGTTTTATCACTGCTTCGGTTGCGTTCTCGGAACTCTGGTATGCGCGGTTCATGGTTGCGCGATGGTGGTCCCTGGCCCCTCCTTCGACGCCTCGGCGACACTCCGCGCCGTCGCGTCCGAGCGCTGCACCTCGCTCTACGGCGTGCCCACGATGTTCGTCGCGGTGCTCGCGGACCCCGCGCGGCCCTCGCTGGATCTCACCTCCCTGCGGACCGGGATCATGGCGGGAAGCCCCTGTCCACTCCCCTTGATGACCGAGGTCGTCGACTCGCTTGGGGCCCGCGAGGTCACCATTGGCTACGGCCAGACCGAGGCGTCACCCATCATCACATTTACATCCGTCGACGATCCGATCGAAGTCCGCGTGGGGACCGTCGGCCGACCCTTGCCTGGAGTGGAGGTGAAGTTGCTCAATCCGCTAACCCAGGAAGAGACGGCCCCTGGTGAAACGGGCGAGGTCTGCGCCCGGGGACACGGCGTGATGTCCGGCTATTACAAGAACCCCGACGCGACGGCCAGGGCGATCGATCCGGAAGGCTGGCTCCACACGGGAGACCTCGCCAGGCGACGCGAGGACGGCAACTACCGGATCGTGGGACGGTCCAAGGAATTGATCATTCGAGGAGGTGAAAATATCTATCCTCCTGAAGTCGAAGAGTTCCTGACCAGTCATCCCGCGGTGTCGGAGGCGGCGGTGGTCGGCCTGCCGGACCTGAGGATGGGCGAGGCTGTGGCCGCCTGGGTCGTCCTCCGCGCGGGGGCCGAGCTGACGGCCGATCAGTTGCGCGAGTACTGTCGTGGGCGGATCGCCCACTTCAAGATCCCGCAATACTTACTGATCGTCGAGGCGCTGCCCAGGACGGTGACCGGCAAGGTCCGCAAGCACGTCCTTCGCGAACAGGGGGTCGGAGCGTTCGGACTGGAGTCGGCCGACACGGTGCCAACCGCGTGACGTCGCCACTCAGGAATTGGCTGGGAATCATTTCCCGATTTCTCGATGGATCAG
The DNA here is from genome assembly GCA_050249155.1 of Isosphaeraceae bacterium. Taxonomy (GTDB): domain Bacteria; phylum Planctomycetota; class Planctomycetia; order Isosphaerales; family Isosphaeraceae; genus JBFWRA01. The sequence continues at coordinate 3,124 of JBFWRA010000577.1, forward strand.
TGCGCCACGTGGTTCAGTACTCCGAACCCGTGCGGTTCAACTGTGGCCTCCGGCCGATCACGGTTCCGCGGATGCGCCAGGTGTTCGCCCGGTTGCTCCAGCATCCGGCGCCGTCCCCCGGAGGAGATCGCGACGGTTGTCAGCCGCGTTCCGCGGCTTAACGAGGAATCACGGATCTACCATTGGCACAAGGCCACCGGAGAGTTGCCCCCGTGGCGGACGACGCCGGTTACCAGTTAGGCGGAGACTCGGCAATGACCTTCGACGAAGCGAGAGAGCGCCTGCGATTCCACGACGGGAGCCATCCCGACATCGAGGATCCTCGATGGGAGCAAGGCTTCCTACAGAGCCTCAGGCCGTACCGCGGCTTGGATGAGGCGGCCTATCTCGACCTGACCGCCTGCGTTGAAGCGGTCTCCGATCACCTCCAGCACTCCGGCACACTCGACCGAGACGTCATCAGCTCACTTTGGGGGATTTGTCACTTCAGCCGGGCGTGGGCGCTCGCCGAGGAGGGGATGTTGCGGCAGAACAAGTTGATCACGCCGGCCGATCAGGAGAAGCTCGACGGCTGGATCACATCGATCTCCTACCGGATCGCCATGTGGCTCGATGGCAACACCCCTTGACGGCTAATCCAGCCACGAGTAGGGCTGTGAATGCCACGACTTTCCCGGTCCCTCGGAGGTCAGGGCTGGCAACAAATCCCCTTCCCGAATCAACGCGGAGACTGAACGGTTACAGGAGAATCAGCGTGAGCCGAAGTAGAACAACGTCAGGCCCAGCGTGATCTGGCGCCAGGGTCCAGGCAGGGCGTCGGTGCGGCCGAGAATCGTCGCGCCCAACGCCACGCCCAGCACGCCGAGAGTGGTCAGGGCCTTGAGATCCTCCCAGAGCCAACGAAACCTGGGGTTCGAGCCCCGGAAGAAGCGCCGGCGGATCGTCTGACCGACGACTCCAAGCAGGTACGCGCCAACCAACCCGAGGACCGCCACGGCCTGGGGATCGTTCAACCGCTCCTCGCTCTGGAGGTGCAGCGCCAGTCCGAGGAAAGCGAGCAGGATCAATCCTCGGATCGTGAATCCGGGGAGGTAAA
>JBFWRA010000578.1:0-4202 GCA_050249155.1 Isosphaeraceae bacterium
TCGACCGCCGTGGATGACGACCTGGGATTCGTACTGGTGGATCGTCACGCCATCGTCGGCCGAGCCTGGGCTCAGTTCTATCCTGTCAGAAAACGACGACTGCTCTGGTGAGGGTTCGGGTGGCTCATCCGAGGGAATACGAAAAACATGGGAGTGGAGTCGCACCACGCGGGAGATCGGGATTATTATGAAGGCGAGGGGAGACGGCAGGCGACAAGCCGCTTCCATCGTGCTATCATCAAAACACGCCTTGCCCCACCTTCGACGGTTTGAATGGAACGCGGGTCAGCCACGAGCCGGCCTCGGTGGGCGGGCGATCTCTAGAGGGTCGTGCGAGAGCGTAGACTCCCGGCCGATCTGGTCCATGGATCGACTCTGGGCCCCCTGGCGGGCGCAATACATTCGAGAATCGTCCACGGCGGGCAACTCCGACCCGGGGTGCTTCCTTTGTCGTGGCCTGGCGGCCCCGCCATCGTCGGATCGTGAGAATCTCATCCTTTGGCGGCGAGCCCACTCCGTCGTGGTACTCAATCGGTTTCCGTACAACAATGGGCATCTTCTGGTGGCTCCCCTGGCGCACCTTGGCACGCTGGGCGAGTTAAGCGGCGCGGACCTGACCGAACCGCTCGAAACGTTGCGAAATTCGATCGTGGTGCTCGACGAGCTTTTGAGGCCCCACGGCTATAATATCGGCCTGAATCAGGGTCGGTCCGCCGGGGCCGGGCTTCCTGGCCATCTTCACTGGCATCTCGTTCCGCGCTGGGACGGAGACGCGAACTTCATGCCGGTGATCGGCCAGACCAAGGTCTTGGTGGAGAGTTTGCAAGAGTTTTACGACCGTTTCCTCGTGGAAGTCGCCCGAACGACCGGCGCGGGCTCGGCACTCGCGAACCGCGACTCGGTCCGTTAGCCCCTTTACCACGGTGGGTGCGATTGGCCGCTGACCGAAAGGTTCCCTCGTCATGTTGCTGCACATCATCCGGGCGGTTTTCGTTCTGGTCGTCGCCGGTCTCGGCGTGCGACTCGTGCCCATTATCGGTCAGACCAAGGGTGTCTACGGTTGGCTGGCGTTTTGCGGCGTCCTCGCCCTGGCGTTCGCCGTGGTGATCGCCGATTACCTCATGCCGCGGAAGCGCATCCAGACCATCTCGGCGATCTACTTCGGCGTGATCGTCGGGGTCATCCTCAGCGACATGATCCGAAACGCGCTGGAGCCCGCGATGACCCTGTACCTCAAGGACGAGGTTCGGCTCGGGGTCACGGGAATGGCCTCGATCTTCATCTGCTACATTTGCATCAGCACGCTTTTGCAAACCAAGGACGACTTCCGGTTCATCATCCCGTACATGGAGTTCTCCAAGGAGGTCAAAGGGGCCCGGCCGCTGGTGCTGGACACGTCCGTCGTCATCGACGGTCGTATCGCCGACGTGGCGGAGACCAAGGTCATTGATCAACCCCTGGTCGTCCCCCGGTTCGTGCTCCAGGAGCTTCAGGGGATCGCCGACAGCTCGGACAAGCTTCGAAGGAACCGCGGTCGTCGAGGGTTGGACATCCTGAACCGCCTTCAAAAGTCGCCCGGGGTCGAGGTCCGAATCCACGACGCGGAACTCCCGGAACTGGCGGGCATTCGCGAGGTCGATCAACGGCTGGTCGTGCTGGCCAAGCACCTCGGCGGCAAGGTCGTCACCAACGACTACAACCTCAACAAGATCGCTCGGCTGCAAGGGGTCGAGGTCATCAACCTCAACGACCTCGCCAACGCCCTCAAGCCGATCGTCCTGCCGGGTGAGGGGCTCTCGGTCAAACTCATCAAGCGCGGCGAGGAGCCCGGTCAGGGAGTCGGCTACCTCGACGACGGGACGATGGTCGTGACCGAACAGGGGGCGTATCACCTGGGTGAGACCGTTCGCCTGACCGTGACCAGCGTGCTTCAGACCAGCGCGGGTCGGATGATCTTCGGCAGGATGGATGGATCGCCCAACGCGCAACGCCCCGCCAGCGCGGGAGCGGGTCCGATGAACACCGCGACACACACGCCCGGTGATCGCGAAGGCCAGGGCCGGCCCTCCGTCGGCTGACGCGTCAACGGCCCTCGTCGGGGGCGACGTCATCGTCCCCCGCGAGGCCGTCGTAGGGTGTCTTGCACCAATGGCAAACCAGAACGACCTCGCACGTGGGGCAGGCCAGGGCGACCTCGGGGCGTGAAAGGGCCTGATAATGCGCGGCGGTGGGGGGACGATAGTCCGCGCCGCAGTGCTCGCAGATCAACGGGCGCTCGCAGTACGCGCAGACGGTCACGCCGATCGACTCCCCAGGTTGAGCCGCTCCCGAGTCACTTCGTCGCTTTCTCCGGCTTGAGGCAACGCCCGATCTGTCGGACGGCCTGGCGGAGGCGCTGTTCATTCTCGACCAGGGCGAGTCTCAGAAAGCCCTCGCCCGTCTCGCCGAAACCGCGACCAGGGCTCACCGCCACCTCGGCCTCCCGCAGCAACTTCATCGCGAAGTCGATCGAGCCCATCGTCGACCGCCAGGGCTCGGGCATCGCCGCCCAGACGAACATCCCAGCGCGAGGGGTCGAGACGTTCCAGCCCAGCCGGTTCAGCCCTTCCACCAGGGTGTTGCGTCGTTGCTGATACATGGCGACCTGGGCTAGCCTGGCCTCCTCGCCGTGCCGCAAGGCGACGATCGCGGCGATCTGCACCGCCTGGAAAAGGCCGTAGTCGTAGTACCCCTTGATCGCCTTGAGCGCCTGGACCATCTGGCGGTTGCCCGCGGCGAACCCGACGCGCCAGCCTGCCATGTTGTACCCCTTGGACATCGTCGTGAACTCACAACCGACGTCCTTCGCACCCGGCACGGACAGGAAGCTGGGGGCTTGCCAACCGTCGAAGCTGACGTCGCCATAGGCGAAGTCGTGCATCACGAAGAACCGGTACTTCCGGGCGAGCCTGACGATCTCCTCGAAGAACGGACGCTCGACCACGCACCCCGACGGGTTGTGGGGATAGTTCAAAATCAAGATCTTGGGCCTGGGGAAAAGGCTCTCGCAGACCTTCGCGATATTGCCCAGAAAGACCTCGGAATCGCGGACGTCCAGCGCGATGACGTTGGCGGACGCCAGGGCCACGGCGTGAACGTGGATCGGGAAGCTCGGCGCGGGTACCAGCGCCGTGTCCCCGGGGCCCAGCACCGCCAGGCACATGTGGCTGAACCCCTCCTTCGATCCGATCGTGGTGACGACCTCATGGTCCGGGTCCAGCGCCACGTCGAACCGCTTCTCATAACGCGCGGCGACCTCGCGTCGAAGGTTGTAGACCCCCGAGGCCACGCTGTACCGGTGATTCCGGGAGTCCCTGGCGGCCTCGCAGAGCTTGTCGATCACCCAGGGCTCGGGAGGGTCGGTCGGGTTGCCCATGCCCAGATCGATCACGTCGGCCCCGTCCCGGCGCATCCGGTATTTCAGGTCGTTGATCTTCCCAAAGAGGTAAGGGGGAAGACTCCGGACCCGCGTCGAGAGCTCCAGGTCGAATGGCTCCGCGGCGTCCGGGTTGGCTGTATGATCGATCATCGCGAATGGGTTCCCCGACGGCCCATGCCCAAGAGCTGCGGAATCAAACCGCTCGCCTCGGTTTTCTCTGGTCTCAACCCCGGCGGCTTCCGACCGATCCGATTCGATTCGATTCGTCCTCGACCTCCGGTCGGCACGACACGCCCGAATTCACTATACCGACCCGGGCCGCTGGAGACATCACGACCCGGGCGATTTCAAGAACCAGAGACCTGGGCCAAACGATTCCGATTCGATCGTGGACACTCGGTTCGCGTCGCCCGAGACCGGACTTGGGGGGCTTTCGTCTTCGACCGTCTGGATCCGAAACTCCGCGGAAAAATCCGGGTGAACCGGATTTATCGAAGCGGAAGCCGCGTCGAGCGGTGGGGATTCCTTTTTCCACAACTTCCCGAGGCGACTCGTCGATACTCACTCTTGCCACCAGGGCGGCCCGCGAGCATTCGACGTTTCATCCTCGGGACTGGCAACCACGGACTACGGGTCGGTCCGGATATTCGATAAATACGGAAGGGCCGGCCCCGGAGATTTCCAGGGCCGGCCCATCACCTTTGACGGCGTCTCGCCGACGAGACCACGGGGGTCCATTCGGCGTTAGTCGGGATTTCCAAGCGTCACGAAACGACCCGATCCA
>JBFWRA010000579.1:0-4198 GCA_050249155.1 Isosphaeraceae bacterium
TATACCAACCACCATGATGGCGATCCCGACGAATTGAAAGAACACATGAGTGGATTCACCCCAGAGGATTCTGGATCTCGCGACGAAAAAACGGTAAAGTGAGAAGTCGCTTCGCGATCGACCGCTGACCAGGAAGAAGCATCCGATGCAAACCATGACCAGGCCCCAGAGTTTGTCATTCAATTCTTGATCTCATTTCTTTGAACATTTTCATTTTTAACGAGTAGTCGTAGGATCCGCTATCGCGGACCAATCACTTCTTCTCGTCGATTGTGGGATCGGGGGGGAACTTCGCCGAGAGATCCGCCAGGAGCTTCTTGAAGTACTCGCGGTCGCGCAAGGGATTGAGCGCGGCGTCCTTCGTCATGCGCGCGACATTCGCGTAGCCCGCGTTCACGGCTTGCTGGAGCAGCTCGACGGCTTTCGCGGCGTATTCCTCTTTCCTGGCTTCGTCCCCGGCGCTGGCCAGGGCCTGGGCGCGGGCGAAATTGTACCAGTGAACGGGGTCCCTGGGGTCGACCTTCGTCACCTCGGCCAGCTCGGCGAGGGCCTCGGTGAACTGGCCGAGTTCCGCCTTCGTCGCGGCGCGCTGGGCTCGAAACGCGGGCAGCCTCTCCGGCGGGGCGAGGTCGATCGCTCGTTCCCAGTCCGTTAACGCCTCGGCATGTCTTCCCAGGTGATTCCGCACCTGGGCCCGACTCTCCAGAGCCTTGTACAGCGCGTTTCTCGTCAGAACGACTTGCCGGTCCGCTTCGTGGGCCTTCGTCAGCGTGAGGATCGCCTTATCGTACGAGGCCAGGCTGTCGGCCGGCGCGTCCCCCTGGTGGATCAGGTTGGCGAGGTAAGCGTGGCACAGGCCCAGTTCATGTTGATAGTTGAGCACGGTCGGATGCTCGGCGACCAGTCGCTCGCCCAGCGCGATGCTCTTTTGAAACTGTTCCGTCGCCTCGACGGGTCTGTCGAGCAGCCCCAGGACCTTGGCGTAGTCGCGGCGACAGCGTAACAGGTCATAACGATGGACAGGGATCGAGGGAAAGTCGGCGGCCAGTCGCTCCAGGGTGGCGATGGCGTTGGGGAAGAGCGCGGCGCCGGCCTCGTCCTTCCCCTCGTCGTAGAGCAGCACGCCCAACTCACGCCCAAGGTTCGCGGCCTGGACCTGGTAGGACCTATCGGCGGGGAAGTCGGCCGCCAGCTTCTCGATGAGGGCCAGCGCGCGCCGATACTCGGTCTCGGCTTCCTCGGGCTTCCCGGCCCGTTTCAAGTTGAACGCGAGTCCCCAGTGGCCGCCCACGAGATCGTCCCGATAGGCCGCCTGGTCGGGAAACTCGTCTGCGAGGCGCTGGTGGATTGCGATCGCATCCCGGTAAGCTCGCTCAGCCGCCGCCCAGTCGCCGCGTCCGCGCATCGCGTTCGCCACGCTGGTGAGGCTTTGGCCGGCTCGCGCTCGATAGGAGGGTTCGTCGGGAAATTCCTCGGCCAACTGGAGGAAGATCTCGGCCGCTTCCTTGAAGTGCGTTTCGGCCTCGGCGCGGTTGGCTTCGCCCCGCAGCGAACCGCCCAGGTTCTGATGGCTCAGGCCCAGCTTCCGTCGGTAAATGGGCACGTTGGGGAATTCGGCGGCAAGGCCGGCCCGCAATGCCAGCGCGGTTCGATCGTTGGCGACGGCCTCCGCGTTCATCCCCAGCTTGTATTGCAGGATCGAGAGTTCGGCGGCCCCTTCGGAACGGATCAGGCGCGCCTCGGGCGAATCCCCCTTGGACTGGGCGAAGACCTCCCATTGTTTCTGGGCGTTGCGGAGGAGGGTCCGCTCGGCCTCGGTCAGTTTTTCCCGGCCGCCGATGACCTCGCCCATGACTTCGTCGGTGAACGACCGCAGCGCCTCGAACGCCTGCCGATTCGCCTGTTCGGCCAGCGCGCGTTGCTCGGCCTCGGCCTGTCTGGCCCGTTCCTTGGCCTCGGACTCCGCGATCGCCAGGAGCCGCGCCCGCTCGGCCGCGGCCCGCTGCGCGCGGGCCTCGATCAACGCGAGCGTGGTGCCCACGAGGCCAACCAGCAAGGCCAGCAGCACCAGCGACGCCGCGATCACGCCGGTCCGGTTGCGACGGACGAACTTACGCAGCCGATAGCGGCGGCTGGGAGGCCGGGCCACCACCGGTTCGTTCGCGAGGAACCGGACGATATCGGCCGCGAAGCCGTTGGCGGTCTCATAGCGCCGGTCTCTTGATTTCTCCAGCGCCTTCATCACGATCCAGTCAATGTCGCCACGTAGCCATCGGACCAGATGTGACGGTTCCACGTTTCGGCGCGCGGCGATGTTTGGAATCTCCGGGGCCGTGCTCAGCCGGGTGCTGGGCCTGGGAGGTTCCACCTCGCGGACCATCCGGAGCATCTCCAGGACGGCCCCTCGTCGAAACTGGTTCGGGTCGACGGGGGGTGAGCCGGCCAGGATCTCGTAAAGCATGACCCCAAGAGCGTAGACGTCGGTTCGGGTGTCGACGTCCATCGACGACGGGTCGGCCTGTTCGGGGGACATGTACGTCGGCGTCCCGACGATCGCGCCGGTGTCGCCGAAGCTCTGATCGGTCAGGCGACGCTCGATGGCCTTGGCGACGCCGAAGTCGATCACCTTGGGGGTCGGTCGACCGTCCACCTCGGTCACCAGGACGTTGCCTGGCTTGAGGTCCCGGTGGATGATCCCCTTCTGGTGGGCGTGCTGGACCGCCCGGCAGACCGGCACGAACAGCTCCAGGCGCGCGGTCGGGCTCATCCGGTTCGCGTCGCAGTATTCGGTGATCGGCACGCCCCGAACGTATTCCATCACGAAGAAGGGTTGGCCGGACGCGGTGCTTCCCCCGTCGAAGACCCGGGCGATGTTCGGGTGGTCCATCAACGCCAGCGCCTGGCGTTCCGCCTCGAACCGGGCCAGCACCGTCCTCGAATCCATGCCGGACCTGATCAGCTTCAGGGCGACCTCGCGGCGGACCGGCTCGGTCTGTCTCGCGAGGTGGACCGAACCCATGCCGCCCTCGCCAATCAGTTTGATCAGCGTGTACTTGCCGGCGATGACTTCCCCGGCCTCGCCGGAATCCAACTCGATGGTGGGTCGGTCGAGGATCGACCCCTGGCGTTCATGGGCGTCCAGGAGCGTCTGGATGCGACGACGCAACGCCTCGTCGCCAGCGCAGGCCTCGTCGAGAAACGCCTGTCGCGCGGCGGGGTCGGATTGGGCCAGCGCCAACTCGAAAATGTCGCGTTCGAGAATCGTCGGCCTCCTTACGTCACGTCAAGAAGACCCGAAAGCCCCTGAACTCAATGCGAGATTCCGGCGGGAATCGCGCGATCGCGAGGGAAAATTATTCGACCCCTCGCGTGACGTCCGCCGCGGATGGATCTCCCTCCGAGAGGTCGGCGAGTAGCCATGCCCTGGCGTAAGCCCAGTCGGAGTCGGCGGTCCGTGGTGAGACGCCCAGCGCGTCGGCCGCCTCCTTGATCGTCAATCCGGCGAAGTATCGGAGTTTGACCAGATCGGCCAATCGAGGGTGGGATCGCCCGAGCCGAGTCAGCGACTCGTCCAGCGCGAGGAGTTCCTCGTGGGCCTCGGGCAGCGCGATGCGCGTCGGCTCGAAATCGAGCCGAGAGCGTTCCCCGCCCCTTTTTTTGCACCGCTTGGCCCTGGCCCTCTCGATCAGGATGCGACGCATGGCCTCGGCCGCGGCCGAGAAGAAATGCCCGGGGTTGTCCCAAAGCTTGTTTTCACTCTGCCGTGAGAGCCTGAGATACGCCTCGTGAACCAGGGCGGTCGGCTGAAGGGTTTGCCCTGGCGACTCGCGGCCCAGCTCGATGGCGGCGAGCCGCCGCAGCTCGTCGTAGACCATCGGCAAAAGGTCCTCGGCCAGGTGAGCGTCGAGCGAGCCGACGGGTTGGAAGTCGTGGGTGTCGTCGGTCATCGCGCGTTGATCAACCCAGGGCCGGAGATGCCGGCAAGCCACCGAACGCCCGTCGATCGTGGGCGTCGAGTCCAGTTCAGTTCAGTGTAAGGCCACCCGAAACCGAGAGCAAGCGAGCGGCATTTGAAGCGTGCGTGATATCAACGCCACGAGTCCACCACGCCACTCAACGCCTCTTTCCCACCACCGGGTGACGTTGGGGCGGACGTCCCAGGTATCGAAATCTCACAAAAACCTCAATCCGGACTGCG
>JBFWRA010000580.1:0-4196 GCA_050249155.1 Isosphaeraceae bacterium
CCACCTTCAACCGTTGTCGGGAATGGGTTCAAATCCGTTCGACGATCAGGTCTGGAACCACGACCTCGGCGTCACCGATCACGTAAGCGTGTCTGATCATCGAGAGCGCTAGCTCACTTGACGATTCCTCATTGAGGTGAACGGTGCAAAGGACCTCATTCGTCGTGACCGAGTCGCCGACTTTCTTGTGGAGCACCAGGCCCACGGCCGGGTCGATCGTCGAATCGACCCTGGCCCTCCCCGCGCCCAGCAGCATGGTGGCGTGCCCGAGCGATCTGGCGGCCAGGGACCGAACGAACCCATCGTGCCCCGCCCGAATCTCGACCTGACGCCTGGCCGAGGGAAGCCGAGCGGGTTCGTCGACGCAGCGAGGGTCTCCCCCCTGCGCCTCGACGAGCTTTCGAAATCGCTCCAGCGCCGAACCGTCGTCGACGGCTTTCCAGCAGAGCGCCCTGGCCTCGTCGAGGTCCGCGGCCCTCGCTCCCATCAGCGCCATCTCGGCGGCCAGTTCGATTGACAGATCCATCAGGTCGGAGGGGCCCTCGCCCTTGAGGCAAGCGACGCATTCGGCGACCTCCAGGGCGTTTCCAACGGCCTTGCCCAGGGGTTGATCCATGCGGGTGATGAGCGCCCTCATCCGCTTGCCGAGGCTCTCGCCGATCTCGACCATGGTTCGGGCGAGGAGTCGCGAGTCCTCCAATCGTTCCATGAACGCACCATTGCCCGTTTTCACGTCGAGGACCAGGCCGTCGATCCCCTCGGCCAGTTTCTTCGACATGATCGACGCGGAGATCAAAGGCACCGATTCCACGGTGGCCGTGGCGTCGCGAAGGGCGTAGAGCACCTTGTCCGCCGGCGCGATCTCGGCGGTCTGGCCGATGAGCACCAGGCCGCATTCCTGGAGGATCTCCTTGTAACGGTCGAGGGTCACGTCGACCCGGAACCCCGGGATTGATTCGAGCTTGTCAAGCGTGCCGCCCGTGTGCCCCAGCCCCCTTCCAGAGACCATCGGCACGGGAATCCCGATCGCCGCGGCGATCGGCGCCAGGATCAACGAGGTCTTGTCTCCCACGCCCCCCGTGCTGTGCTTGTCGATCTTCAGGCCGGGAGTGGCCGAAAGATCGACGACCGACCCCGAACGCATCATCGCGTCGGTCAGCGCGGCGGTCTCGGACGCGGACATCCCTCTCCAAAGGACCGCCATGAGGAAGGCGGACCACTGGTAATCGGGCACCTCCCCGCTGGCGATCCCGCCGACCATCCAGTGGATCTCCTCCGGAGAGACCGGGTGTCCGTCGCGCTTTTTCCGGATGACGTCGACCGCTCGCATCGTGAAGTCCTCCCCCTCGTCCGCGCCTCGATCGACCGATTCAGCCGCCGCTGGTCGTGTTGAACTGACGGTCTCCCGCGTCTCCGAGCCCTGGGTGGATGAACCCGACCTCGTTGAGGCGCTCATCCACCGCGCCGACGTGGATGGGGACGTCGGGCATCGCCTCGACCATCCTGGCGATCCCTTCCGGCGCGGCGATCAGGGCGAGCAGTTTCAGGCGTGTGATCCCCGCCGCCTTGAGCACCTCGCAGGCCCGAACGGCCGAACCTCCCGTCGCGAGCATCGGGTCGACCACCAGGGCGATCGTGATCCTCGAATTGAGCGGGAGCTTGTTGTAATACTCGGTCGGCCGCAAGGTGTGCTCGTCGCGGAACATGCCCAGATGCCAGACCTCCGCGTCGGGAAGTAGGTCCAGCACGCCGTCGGCCATCCCCAACCCCGCCCGAAGGATGGGGACGATCCCGACTGTCTCCGCCAGGGCGCTCCCGCTGGTTCGACCCAGGGGAGTGGTGACCGTGACCGGCTCGGAACGCAGGTCGGCCGTCGCCTCCAGGGCCAGCGAGGTCGCGAGGCTCCTCACCAGTCCACGAAACTCGGGGGGAAGGGTCGACGTCGACCTGAGTGCCGTGATCTTGGCCTGGATGACGGGATGACTTGATGCATACACTAACGCCACACGACCCTCCCGGGCGAACCGCCCGCGTCCCGAGACACCGATGGACCCGCTCCAGGCGACTGGATCGGGACTGATGGTACACCAACGGAGAGGGGGGCCGTCGAGAGCGTACTGGTCTTGTCCCGATTGATCGCCTTCTGTACACTGTTTTTTCGTGCTTGAAGAGGAGTCAGGCCACGGTCGTCGTCCCTCGGGAACCCGGCGTCATGCCCGTGCGATTCGCCGTGCTCGCGAGCGGTTCCCGGGGGAATTCCGCGCTGGTCCGTAGTGGGAACACGGGCCTGCTGCTCGACCTGGGAATCGGACCCAGGTCGTTGTCGGCTCGACTGGAGTCGGTGGGGGCCTCCTGGGACCACCTGGGCGCGGCGCTGCTGACCCACACGCATGGCGACCACGTCGACGAACATTCCCTGGCGACGCTGGCCCGCCGCCGGATCCCGCTTTACTGCCACGAGGGGCACAGGGTCGCGCTGCGGCGTTACTCGGGTTTTCAGACGATGGAGGCCGAGGGATTGGCCAGGAACTTTGACGAACGTCCCTTTCTGACACCGAACGGTCTGAGCGTGGAACCGGTCGAATTGCGACACGACGGCGGTCCGACGTTCGGCTTCCGCGTCGAGGCCCGTCCCGATCGGGGAAAGCGTCCAGTCTCTCTCGGCTATCTCGCGGACACGGGCTGCTGGACCCCTTCGATGGCCGACCTGATGACCGACGTCGACCTACTTGGCGTCGAATTCAACCATGACGTCGAAATGCAAAGGGCCTCCAACCGACACCCGTCCTTGATTCGTCGGAACCTGGGAGACCGGGGGCACCTTTCCAACCGTCAGGCGGCCGACTTCGTCGTGGAAGTGCTCAGCAAGTCGGGGAGGGGAGCCGTCAAGCATCTGGTCCTTCTCCATCTGAGCGCCCAGTGCAACCGCCCCGAACTGGCGTTGAAGGCCGCCCGAGGGGCCGCTCGGATCACTGGCCGTCGGCTGACGGTTCACGTCGCGCTTCAGGAACCCGCCCATCCCCACGTTCTGGTCCAGCCGGGAAGGAGGCTCCCACCTCCCGCGCTCAACGCGGTTCGGCGTACCCCGGTATCCGACTGGCTGCCGTTCTGACGGGAGCCCCCTCTCCACGGCGACCCCGAGGTTTTGCCCCGTGCCCGTGTATTTCGCCAGCGACATGCACCTTCGACTCGACCGGCCCGACCGGGGTCGTCGCCTCGCCCAATGGGTGAAAGGCCTCCATCCCGAGGACCAGTTGTACCTCGTCGGCGACGTCTGCGACTTTTGGTTCGGCGCTCGGCAGCGTACGACCGACCCGCTCTCGTGCGAAGGGCTACGCGCCCTCGCCGCGTTCCGTGATCGCGGAGGATCGCTCATCGTCCTGCCAGGAAACCACGACCTCTGGCTGGGGCCGTTCTATGAATCCACGTTGGGGGCGACCTTCGTCCAGGAGCCGTTGCGGATTGAGACGCACGGCCTGAAGATCCACGTCGTTCACGGGCACAGGGCGGGTGGTCGGCAACCCTGGAAGGCCGTCATGGAGTCACAAGCGTTCTTTCAGGCGTTCCAGAAGCTCCCGGCCCCGCTTGCCGATCGGCTCGATCAAAAGCTCGATGAAAGCAATACCAAGGATCGCGCCCGGGACGAGGATCGGCTTCTGGGCCACTTCCGAAAGTACGTCGCTCGACTGACCGAGGCGCTGGACCTGGCGGTCTTCGGCCATGTTCACGGCCCCGTGGACGACACGACCGTTCATCCCCGATTGGTGGTCCTGGGGGGCTGGCACCACGGCGGGAGCTATCTTCGAATCGACGACGAGGGCGCGACCCACGTTCGCCCTCGATTCTGATGGGTTGACTGATTCATCGGACGTCCAGGAACACGCGAGAGAATCGTCTCATGGCCAGATTCGACCACCACCTTCATACCGATCGACACTCTCCCGATAGCGTGCTCGACCCTCTGGAGCTAATCGATCGAGCGCGCGAGGTCGGCCTCGACGGGATCGTGATCACTGAGCATGATTATCAATGGGAACGCGAGGAACTGGCGGAGCTCTCCGCGAGCGCCGAGGGACTGACGATCCTGAGCGGGGCGGAGGTCTCGGCCCGCGAGGGGCACTTCCTCGTTTACGGCCTCCCCGACCTGGAGGAGACTCCCCCCGGGATTCCGCTGCGCGACCTGCTCAGGACGGTCC
>JBFWRA010000581.1:0-4185 GCA_050249155.1 Isosphaeraceae bacterium
AACGCCACTCCGCCCGCGACCGCGGCGGCGACGGATCGCACCCCGGCGACCCCCGAGGCGGAACCCGCCTCCCTCGCCTTCGATGACCACGGCCGACTGGTGACGCTCGAACAAAACGCCTTCCGCGTCTGGAACAATCCCCCCCGTTGCTCGGCCGGAGAGATCATTCCACGCGAGGGCTCGAGCGGCCCCTCACGGTTTGGCTCGGTGATCCTCGCGGCGTCGCATGGCGGTCGATTCATCGCGCTGACGCAACCCTCGCCCCAACCTCCTCCCCCGCCTCGTGGCGGAACCCCCTCGGAAAAAGGGGCCGCGGGTCCTCCTCCGAATCGAGGAGGCAGGCCCCCCGAGTTCGGCAGAGGCGGCCAGGTCCTGCTCTGGAAGTCCGACGAGCCGGGGAGGCTCGCGATGGTGACTCCCCCAACCCCCGAGCCAGGGGACGGGGAACGCGGTCGGTTCGGCCCGCGGTCGGCGTGGCGGTCCCTGGCCGTCGCCCCCGACGGGGATCGGCTCTATCTGATCGATCTGGAGAGAAATCTTCACGTCTGGGATCTCGACGGTGAAGCGGCCGTCAACGTCCGGTGGCCCGACCCCCCGCGCGATCTCTCGACCCTGGCCCTGTCTCCCGACGGGACCAGACTGGCCGCCGGTGGTCGTTCAGGGGTCGTCACGCTCTTCGACACGGCCTCGGGGGAACCGCTGGAGGAATTCGATCCCGAGTCGGACGAGACCGACGGCGGCGTCTGGTCTCTGGCGTTCTCGCCCGACGGCGGGCTGCTGGCCGTGGGGACGCAACAAGGTCCGGTCGTGCTCTGGTCGCTGGACGACACGACCTTGCCCAAGGTCAGACTGCCCGGCCAACGAGGGAACGTCGCCGCCCTGGCGTTCGACCCCCAGGGACGTTACCTCGCGACCGCTGGCAGCGACCGGGTGGTCGACGTCTGGGATCTGGGAACCCTCCGCGACGAGTTCAATCGGCTGGGTCTGGGCTGGTGACTCGAACCCGCTCAGGAAGCGGCGGCCGCCGCGGCCGCCGCCGCGGCGGCCGCCTGCGCGGTCAAGGGTGAGGCCGCCTGCCCACGGACCGAGACCAGCGCGGTGGGGGCCCCCGCGCCGTACCCCTTCAACGGGTTGTTCCAGAGCGTCTGGCCGGTGAGCGGGTCGAGGCAATAGAGATAACCGTTGGTCGAGACGATCAGCCGGTCGCCGTCCAGCAACAGGGTGACGTATCCCGAGCGCATCTCGGAGTTGGACCAGACGATCTCACCCGTCTTGCGATCCAGGGCCAGCGCGTAACCGTTGAGCCCGACGAAAATCAGGTTCTCGATGTGAGGTGACATCGCGGAGGTTCTCCCGTCCTATCGATTGGATCGGCCTGGCCGAAGCCGGCCTGGCGTCGAGCGCCATCCACCTACTGGGAGATTCGTCCTCGACCGGACTCCATTGGATCGGCCAGGTTCGGTTCACCCTTGGTTAGAAGGGGGGACTGGTCGTGACTCCTCGTTTCGAGAGCACTCCACAGACCAGCCAGAGAACCCCTGGCACCATCGTCAGCACGCTGTACGCCAGGGCGTACTGACCGGCGGTGTTGAAGAAGAACAGCGGAGCGGAGATCAACACCATCATCGCGCCAGGCAGTTCCCAGCGCCAGCCGATGGCCAGGCCGATGAGCAAGACGAGGTGCAACGCCATCAACCACCAGACCCGACCCGGAGGGGGCGCTCCCCGATGGGTGAACCAGCCGAGGTGTTCCAGAAAGAACGCCCCCAGGGCCAGTAGCATCAACGTGGCCCAGACACGGGCCGTCCATCGCACGACTCTCAGGGCGACACGTTGGCCGTTGGCGAGGTCCACGATCTCCATGGCACGAAACTCCGCGAGCCAACGGGGCGTTCCTCGCCCGACGGTGGGTCGGTTTGGCCCGGCCCCGAAACGGGGATGGGCCTTGATCGTCGAGACTCTCCACGTCTCGAAGGAGGCCGGTCGTCAGGGCTCAGTCTAGCCGAGAGGCCGGGTCGAGAACATGCCTTGGTCGACTCCCCTGGATCCAATCGAAGTCAAAGCAAGCTTTCCAGCAGGAGCTTGAGCTTGCGGACCTCGACCTCGGTGTCGAAGGGGTTCTCGATCCGGTCGGTGATCACGATCGTCAGGGCGCGCCGATACCCGTGTCTGGCCAGCAGGTTGACGACCCTGCCATACTCGATCTCACCCTGACCGATCCGCACCTGGAATTCACCGGGACCCTTGCCGGTGTCGCGGAGGTGGACGTTCTGCACATAAGGGAACACGGCGTCATAGTCCTTGACGCCGCCCTGGACGTAGTGGCTGGGGTCCAGTGTCAGTCCGAGCCCTGGAACGGCCTTGCAAAGCTCCACCGCCACGGCGGGATCGGCGGTGAGGGTCTGGCCGTGGGTCTCCAGGCTGGGCACCAGTCCCTCGCGCATCGCGATTCCGGAAAGGGTGGCGAGCCGCTTGACCTCGTCGTCGAAGGGGGTGCCGGCGGGGGCGGCCTTGATCGTGAGCACGGCCACGGTGAGGGACTTGGCGAACCGGCACATCGCCTCGAACCGCTTCGAGAGCAAGGCGAGGTCGTTCAGGTCGCCGCCGAAGTCGACGTCCAGGCCAGTCGGCGTGAGGCTGGGCCCCTGCCGCAACCGCGCGACCGCGGCGTCGGGCGCCTCGGCGGCCTGGGAGGGGCTGAGGTGCGCGCCGCCCTCGACGACCGCCAGCTCGATCTTATCGAATTCCAGTTCGGCGATATGACGCAGGGCCGACTCCAGGGGCTCCCGCGTGAAGCAAAGCGTGCTACAGGCGACAAACACGCGAACCCTCCTTGACCCCGACGCGCGACTCCGGCCTGGCCAGGCCGGGTCCAGACGGCCCTTGGGACGTCGGTCATCGTCCGTCCCGCCGGGCTGATCTTACCGAAGGCGGCGGCCCTGGGGTAGGGCAGAAGCGTCGCCAGGTTGGCCCAGACCCACCCTTGAGGAAGCGGGGGCCTCGCCGTTGGGAGCCTCGCCGCCTGGCAGGCGCGCCCAGTGCGAGCCGGCGAGCCTCGCGAAGTCGGCGTAACGCTTCTCCCGGTACGCCTGGATCGCGGCGACCAGGGCGTTCCGGGCGTTCCGACGCTCCGGCTCCGACAACGAGGGTCCCGTCACGCTGAGGTCGTCGACCCACAGGGTGCCGGCGCTCAGCAGCTCAAACCGGAGCCGGACCGAGTCCAGCCCGCCAGGGGGCAGGTCGCCGACCCTGACGGCGCGCTCGGCCCAGTTGGGTTGGGTGGAGAGTTCGGAGACTCGACGGAATGGAGAGCCAGCGGCTTCCCCTTCGATCCAGACTCGAATCCTGGCGTCGGCATGATCGGAGCGGAACCAGGCCCTCACGATCATCGCGGAATGAACCGCCGGTGAGAACGTGTCGGAGGCGGCTGACGCCGGGGGGACCGGGGCGTCCAGCCGGAGGCTTCCCAGACCCGATCGGCGCTGCTCGGGGTCGATCGAGACCCGGCTCCCCATTCCGCCGAAAACCTGCCACGCCCCCGCCGACGAGGGGGAGGAGGGGGGCTCCTCCGCGGTTGGCTTCGTTCCGCCAACGCTCAGCGCGACGACCCTCGACGAGGGGGTGACCTCGGGTTCGAACCCGGGGTTGGAGGGGCCGGCGTGCTCCGCCTCGCCGTGCTGGGTGAGCCTGGTCAACTGGGCCGAGATCTCGTCGAACCGGGCCTGGAGGGTGGTCAGGACCGCTTCGGAGGGGTAGGGGGTCACCGCCGCGATCCTGGCGTCCGGGGTCGAGATCCGGATCACCGCCACACCGAAAGGGAGGAGGTCCAGCACGACGTGGTGTCCCGAGGCGTCGACGGTGGGCTTGAGCCGGGCTCCCCGGCCCAGGTCGTCGAAGTTCAACGGTCCCGCGGGCAGGGCCAGCACGGTCTCCAGGCGGACGGGGTAGGGGGTGTCGTTGGCCAGGGCGAGGTAGCTTTGACCCCCGTCCTTGTGGAGCCGAGCGGCGATGCCGAAGGGCTGGAGCGGCGTGGTGGTCGGTTCGCCGGTCGCGGGGAGGGCCCGGAAGACCTTGGCGAATTCGCGGAGCCGCTCCTCGTGGCCGGCGAAGGCGTCCGCCGCCAGCAAGATCCAGCGGGGGTCCAGGGCGGCCAGGGCGTGGCCCAGCGGCTCGTCCCCCCCCGGC
>JBFWRA010000582.1:0-4184 GCA_050249155.1 Isosphaeraceae bacterium
TGCCGTCCTCGGCCCACTGCCGGTACTGGCGTTCGGCCTCGAACTTGATCGCCTTCTCGACGGAACGAAAACTATTGAGGTTCTTGATCTCGACGATCGGAGTGGCGACTGTCTTTCCCTCGCCGGCGTTGATATGAAGATTCACGTTGGCGTCGCAGCGGAGCGACCCCTCCTGCATCTCGCAGTCGGAAACGCCGAGATAGCGTAGGGTCAGGCGAAGCTCCTCCAGGCAAGCCTTGGCGTCCTCGGCGGTCCGGATCTCTGGCTCGGAGACGATCTCGAGCAAGGGGATGCCCGCGCGGTTCAGGTCGACCTCGGAGAAGCCTCCGGAAGCGTGGATGAGCTTGCCCGTGTCCTCTTCGAGGTGAACCCGGGTGAGCCGGCAACGTCCTCCCTGGGGGTTGTCCTTGTGCGGCGGGATCTCCAGACTTCCCCCGGTGCTGAACGGGAGGTCATACTGACTGATCTGATAATTCTTGGGGAGGTCGGGGTAGTAGTAGTTCTTGCGATCCCACTTGGTGAACCGGGCGATCTCCGCCCCGAGCGCGACCGCCGTGGTCAGCGCCAGTTCGAACGCCCGGCGGTTCATGACGGGCAGCGTGCCGGGCAGCCCGAGCGAGACCGGGTCGGTTTGCGTGTTCGGCGGCAAACCAAACGCCGTGCCACACGAGGAGAACATCTTGCTGACGGTCTGGAGCTGGACGTGAACTTCCAGGCCGATGACGATGGTGTAATCCATGAACGCGACGCCTTACGGGCTCGATGGGACTGACATGGGAAATCAATTATGAAAAGAATATTTTTTACATGAAATTAGCTTATGCGTCTCGCCAACGTCGGGAGATCTCTTGTCGCCGTGTCTTCCTCGTCGGCAACCGTCATTCACTGAAGTAAGTGGGAAATATCTTCTTCCGCCTCAGGCCAGTATGCGAAAGCACCCATCTCATCCTCGTTGGAAACGTGCCGAATGACCAGGCCGACGCTGTTGGGAATGAACGGGTCGTGGGGGAAGGCTCGACGGAGTTCCTCGAATACCGCGGTGTAGAGCCGTAGGTCGTCGACGTCTCCGAGGATCTGCAAGACGAGGCTGATGTGATCGGATTCGGCCTCATAGGTGCCAAACAGTCGATATTTCTTCGTGAGGGCTTCTGATTCTCGTCTCACCGCCGCCTGGACGGCCAGTGCGATTCGCTTCGCGAGAGACCTCAAGGAAGTCTTGAGAGCCATGACCATACCCCGTCTTTCGGATCGTCGAAGAACCTTATGTAAGCCGCGTACTCGCCTGGTTTAAGCGCGCCTTCTGGCTTGTCTCTGACTCCATCGAGTCGGTGCGTCGTGACGAACAGAGCGAGTTCGTCCCAACTCCTCTTCAGCGACGTGTTCGAGGGATCGTTTAACAGTGCGAACAAACCCGTGTACTTGATGAGCTTGTTGAGGTCGTGCGTCATCAGCTCCCTGGGCAGTGCGTCAAGCTTCAGGACCTTACAGATTATGGTCTTCAGCCTGATTTCCAGGCAATAGAACCGAAGCGCCAGGGACATGGACAGATGCCCGCCCGCATGAAGTGTGCTTGCTTCCCTTTCACGATCCGCCCAGGCGACCTCCAGGTCGACGAGACTGGCGTCCGGGAGAGTTCCGGCCGACGAACCTTTACCGCCGACGCTCATTCGTGAACCCCTGGCCTCCTGAGGTGCCAGTCCGTGGCCTTCTCGAAGACCCTGGCCGTTCGCAGGAGCGACTCCTCGGCGAAGGCCGGAGCCAGCAGTTGCAGGCCGATCGGAAGGCCGGACTTCGTCAGGCCGCAGGGCATGCTCAGTCCTGGGATGCCCGCGAGGTTCGCCGTGATCGTGTAAATGTCCGAGAGGTACATCGCCAGGGGGTCGGCGGTCCGTTCCCCCAGCTTGAACGCGGGGGTCGGCGAGGTTGGACCGATCAGCACGTCGACCTCCTGGAAGGCCGCGTCGAAGTCGTTGCGGATCAGCCTGCGAACCTTCAACGCCTGGTTGTAGTACTGGTCCGCGTAACCCGCCGACAGCGCGAAGGTTCCCAGCATGATCCGGCGCTTCACCTCGGCGCCGAAGCCCTCGGCCCTGCTGGCCATCATCATCCGGATCAAGGGGGGCAGCTTTTCCTCGCCCGGGTACCTGGGCGAGAAGTCCTCGGCCCGATGGCCGAAGATCGTGCCGTCGTAACGGGAAAGGTTGCTGGAGCACTCGGCGGGCGCGACGATGTAATAGGCGGGAACGCCGTACTTCGAGTGCGGCAGCGAGACGTCCTTGACGGTCGCCCCGGCCGCCTCGTAGACCCGGACGGCCTCGCGAACGGCCGATTCGACCTCGGGGTCCAGCCCCTCGCCGAAGAACTCGCGGACCAGGCCGATCCGAAGTGAGTCGGGAGGGGTGTCGAGGGTGGCGGCGTAATCCGGAACGGGGACGTCGACGCTGGTGGCGTCGTGGGGGTCGTGCCCCGAAATGACCCCAAGCAGCAGCGCCGCGTCGGCCAGGTCGTGGGTGAACGGACCGATCTGGTCGAGCGAGCTGGCGAATGCGATCAGGCCGAAGCGGCTGACCCTGCCATACGTCGGCTTGATCCCGACGATGCCACAGACCGCGGCGGGCTGTCGGATCGAGCCGCCGGTGTCCGAGCCGAGCGAGAACGGGGCCACGTCGGCGGCGACCGCCGCGGCCGATCCCCCGGACGAACCGCCGGGAATCCGGGTTTCGTCCCAGGGGTTGCGGGTCGGCCCGTAGGCGCTGTTCTCGGTCGACGAGCCCATGGCGAACTCGTCCATGTTCGTCTTGCCGAAGAGGACCGCGTCGGCCGCCTTCAGCCTGGCGATCACGGTGGCGTCGTACGGCGGGCGGAAGTTCTTGAGCATCCGGCTGCCGCAGGTCGTCGGTTCCCCCTCGACGCAAAGCACGTCCTTGATCGCCACGGGAACGCCCGCCAGCGCTCCCAGAGGCTGGCCCGACTTCCGCTTGGCGTCCACGGCTCGAGCCTGCGCGACGACCGCCTCCGGGTCGAGGTGGACGTAAACGTTGAGCCCGCGGAGCTTCTCCGCGCGATCGAGATAAAACCGGGCGACCTCCTCGGCGGTGAGGTCCCCCGCGTTCAACTGGGCGAGCAGGCCGTGGGCGGTGGCGGGCGTCATCAAGGTCGGGCTCTCACGGACGGCTGGACTTGGCCGAGGATGGTTTCTGAGAGAAAGAGGAAACGCGACGCGGCGATGGATTATTCCAGCACGGCCGGCACGAGGAACCCTTCCGAGTTCCGCTTCGGGGCGTTGACCAGGGCCTTTTCGCGAGGCAGCGAGGGGCCGACCTCGTCGGCCCGGAAAACGTTGTGGACCTCGACGCCGTGCGCGAGAGGCTCCACGCCTCCCGTGTCCGGCTCCTGCAACTGGGCCACGAAATCCACGATCGAGTTGAGCTGGCCAGTGAAGAGGGCCAGCTCGTCAGGGCTCAGGCGCAGCCTGGCGAGGATGGCGACTTTCGCCACGTCGTCGATGGTCAGGGACATGGGCCGATCGGTCTCTGGGGTCGTTGAGGAGTTCCCCTCGGTTCGTCCGCACAGTCTGACAGATCGTGAGCCAGCGTTCAAGCTTCGCCAAAGACGTGGGAAACCCGGGCCCTTTCCGCGGGCTTGGTTCGGTCCCACATCAACCGCCGGGACCGTGAGATTTGTCCGGACGTGCCTGGCGATGAACAGCTTGGGCCCGATCTGGGAACCGAGCCTGGCGGGAGTGGAGGTTGGACCTCGGGATGCGGCCGATCAGGGCCGCCCGGATCGATCGCCCGGCATCGTCGCCCGCCGGGCGGGAGACCCTTTCATTCAGTGGGGTGGGCCTTTGTCTTGGTTTCTCGCCAGTCGCGAGAAACCAAGCCAAAGAATTCCGATCACTTGACTCAACGATCCCTGGTGGCCATTCGCGTTCCTCGGCCACCGTCTCATGGGCGACCCTCGGCGATCACGGATTTGAACGCGAGGGTTCGACGCGCGCGTCGGCCTCGCTTCCGCGCCCTCTCCCGCGATTCCATCCACGCCAGCTCAACGACGCCAGACCGATCGCCCCAATCGGGGCCGCCATGGTCAGCGGGGATGGCTCCGGGATGGCCGTGAGCGTGAGGGTGGAGTAGATCAGATTCGCGCCGTTGAAAGGCTCGCTCACATCGGGCCCGGGGAAC
>JBFWRA010000583.1:0-4180 GCA_050249155.1 Isosphaeraceae bacterium
CCCCAGCGGGTCGAAAACTTCTCGACGAAGGAATTCCGGCAGGGTGACTCCACTGACCTGGTGGACGACTTCCGCCAGCATCGCGATTCCCGCGCTCTGGTAGCTGACGGAGGTTCCCGGCGCGAAACTCAGGGTGAGTCCGTTGATCGCCTCGACGAACGCCGAGAACGGGGCGTGCGCCATTCTGAGTTCTCGGTTGTTGGGCACCATGTCGGGAAGCCCCGAGGTGTGCGTCATGAGGTGCCGGAGCCGGACTTCGGACTTGCCTCCGCGGGCGAAGTCGGGAACGTGATCGGACACTCGGTCGTCAAGCGTCACGAGTCCGCGCTCCACCAGCATCATGACGGCGGTCACCGTCACGGGCTTCGTGATCGAGGCGATGAGGAAGAGCGAGTCGGGGGCCGCACGCGCGGTGCCGGGCCCCAGTCTCAACGCGCCGAAGGCGCGAGGCGGGACGACTCCCCCCCGACGTCCCACGCAGAGCGTGGCCGAGGGAATCCTGCCGGAGCGAGTTAGGTCCTCCAGGAGTCGATACGCCTTTTCGAGCTGTCGAGGATCCAATCCGATCATCTCAGGTTGGACGTGGTCGGCCTGGGGCGCGTCCATGGGAGTCTCCGCGCGGGTCTCGTTGGGAAAAGCTCTTGCGCGTCCACAAGTTAAGCGGTTTCCGACAGGCT
Organism: Isosphaeraceae bacterium; assembly: GCA_050249155.1. Lineage (GTDB taxonomy): Bacteria > Planctomycetota > Planctomycetia > Isosphaerales > Isosphaeraceae > JBFWRA01. The sequence goes on from JBFWRA010000583.1 coordinate 678, forward strand.
CACAAGCGCGAGTTCACAGCGCCGACGAGACACGTGCCTGTGAGCATCGAGTCGATCCCTCGTTGGGGTTCCTGATTAATAGAGAGGAGGGATCAAAGAGGAGGGGATCGAGGCTTGCGAACCGCGAGATGAATCTCGATGGGATTGGAGAGAGGCGCCGCCCGGATTCGAACCGGGGATGGAGGTTTTGCAGACCTCTGCCTTACCACTTGGCTACGGCGCCGCGGGCGAGTCCAAGAATCTACCAGAACCCTCCGAAGGGCTTCAAGGCGTCTTGGCGGCCAGCCTCGAAGGAGTCTTTGTCGTTAAGAGAGAGTCATATCCAACATGGACGAGCTCTGGGAGCCCTCGCCAGAATCGCGGCGAGTCGCCCCGCTTGGCGGACTGGAGCGGGAACGCGCCGATCCCAAGAGGTAAGGGCGAGCATTCCGTGACGCGGTGATTGAACCACTCGAGGGATGCGCGCGGCTTCGACGTGGACGCGACGTTTCGCCGAAAAGGAAAGCTCCCTCCCAGGCGTCACGCGGCGATCATTGTGGTCGCGAGGTTCGCTCCAATCGGAATCGCTCGGCTCACCTCGCCAGTCGTAGCCGAGTGGCCGCCATGAAGCCGGGCAGGGTGATCCGCCCCGCCGCCGCCACCAGGCTACCGTGACAGGCGTTTTCACCGAGATCTTCAAGCCAGCCCAGGTCGGGTACGAGAGTGGAGGCCGCCTCGACGATCATGAGGTCCCGGGGTCGGCCCTTGGGCGCGACCTGGAGAACCAGGCGAGGGCCAGCGCCGCCCAATCCAGCGGGCTCGACCCAGGAGTCGATGATCGCTCCATTGAGTTCGATCTCAGATTCCATTCGTCACTCCCCCTTTCAGCGCCGCGACGTCGCGGAACGCCGATTCGACCTCAACTCTACTCGATGCATCCATCATAGCGTCTCATCCCGGGTCTGGCAAGTTCTCCGTGCGCTACGACAAGAATCCAGACGATTGGCCGGGAGGAAATGTCGCTTCCAGGCGACAGAAGCGAGTCAGGGGACGTCGGAGCGAATCGGTCGTGAAAGGTGTCTAAGCCGGATTCTGTCGGGAGGCTTGGAAACCCCCCGGATGACCATTTCTCTGGGACGTCGATCACTCGACGCCTCAAGCGGCCTACCCGAAAGTCGTCACGGATCGGACCAATCCGCCGGGTCGGTTGATCGAAATCCGCCGAACCCGATGCTTCCTTATTTGGCCTTGCTCCAGGTGGGGTTTACCGAGCCAGGCCGGTCACCCGACCTGCTGGTGAGCTCTTACCTCACCGTTTCACCCTTACCAGGAGGATCGATCCCCCTGGCGGTTTTTTTTCTGTGGCACTATCCCTACTCGGCGAGCCGAGCGGTGGGCGTTACCCACCACCTTGTCCTGGGGAGTCCGGACTTTCCTCCGGTTCCCTGACAAACCGCCCTCGGGCGAAATGGCGGGGAACCGGCGATCATCACACCTCTCACGACCTACATTCCATCTTAGTGAATCGTTTCCACAACTCAACCCCACTTCCAGGTTTATCCCAGATTTGTTCGTCCGTCGACACTCCCTCGGACCGATCGGCGGAAAAAATTACTCAGACTTCCTATTTTTCCAAAATCGTCTATACTAACGTGAGAGTCCTGTCCTGGAGACGCACCACGATGAACATTCGCGATTATCTCCTGAGCGAGCGGGTGACCTTTGAATGGTTTCTCCACCGGCCCGCTTCCACGGCGAGCCGGTTGGCGAGAAACGTCCATGTCACGGGACGCGCGGTGGCCAAGGCGGTTTTATTGTGGACGGGGGATGGGTATTGCCTGGCGGTCCTGCCGGCCACCGGTCGAGTGGACCTCGAACGGTTCTCGCGGCTTTTGGCGGGTTCAGTCGTGCGACTGGCGGATGAGGAGGAGGTTTCCGCTCGGCTGAAGGATTGCGAGCGAGGGGCGGTCCCGCCGTTTGGTCGGGCGTTTGGTCTTCCCACGTTCGTTGACCTCAGTCTCGCCCGAGGAGCGTCGAAGTTCGTCTGTGTCGGAAACCAGCGGCACGAGGGACTTCGGTTGAGCTACGAGGATTTTGAGCGACTGGAACGTCCCAGAGTGGCGGAGTTCATCGAGGACCACGGGACGCCGCCACTCTCGGACACGCGGCGAATCGCGAGTTAGGCGGACCCAGTTTCCGTTCAGGGTCCGCCCGCGCCGGTGTCCACGGTCTCGGGAAGGTCGGGGGCGAACCCGCGCCTCATGGTGTTCTCGGTGATCGTTCGGGTCAGAAGGAATTCGTGGAGGTAGTCGGGGCCTCCCGCCTTGGTGCCGATCCCCGAGAGCTTGAATCCGCCGAAGGGCTGCCGATCCACGAGGGCTCCCGTCGTGGGCCGGTTGACGTAGAGATTGCCGACCCGAAACTCGCGACGGACCTGTTCAATGTGGGCGGGGCTCCGAGAGTAAAAACCACCTGTCAGCGCGTATTCGACTCCTTCCGCGATCGCGATGGCCTCGGATAGGTTCTTGGCCCGGAGGACCACGAGGATCGGTCCGAAGACCTCTTCCTGAGCGATTCTCGATTGTGGGGAGACGTCGCGGACGATCAAGGGGCCGACGTAGGCGCCTCGGTTCGCGAGGTCTCCCACCTCGACCTTGGCGACGACCTCGCCTTCGGCCCTGGCGATGCGGCCGTACTCCCAAACCCGGTCGCGCGCGGTCGCGTCGATCAGGGGTCCGACGGCCGTGTCGGGGTCGTCGGCGGGACCAACCGGCATCGCCAGCACGGCCTCGGCCAGTCGTGCCACGAACGCGTCGTGAACCGTGTCCAGAACGATGACCCTCGAGCAGGCCGAGCATTTCTGACCGGAGTACCCAAAGGCGCTCTTGAGGACTCCGACGACGGCTTCATCGAGGTCGGCGTCGTCGTCGACGATGATCGCGTTCTTGCCTCCCATCTCCGCGATCACGCGCTTGACGTGGTCCTGACCGGGCCGGGTCTCCGCCGCCCGACGGTTGATCTCCAGCCCCACTCGCTTCGACCCCGTGAACGCGATCAGGTTGACCTCGGGGTGGTCCACGAGGGCCTGGCCGACGTCGCCCAGGCCGGTCACGATCGTGAGGACGCCGTCGGGAAGCCCCGCTTCCTTGAGAATCTGGGCGAGGTGCCAGGCCATCAACGGCGAGCGTTCGCTCGGTTTCAGAACGACGGCGTTTCCAGCGACCAGAGCCGCGACCGTCATGCCACAGGGGATCGCCAGCGGAAAATTCCAGGGGGGGATCACCACGGCGACGCCCCTGGGCAGCGGTTCGGTGAGGTTCGATTCCCCTGGAACGTCGCGACGACGAGGTTCGGCGATCCGGATCATCTCCCTGGCGTAGAACTCACAGAAATCGATCGCCTCGGCGACGTCGGCGTCGGCCTCTCGGAACGGTTTCGCGCACTCGTAAACTTCCCTACTCATCAGCTAGAACCGTCGTCTACGCATGACCTCGGCAGCGCGCACCATAACGCTCGCGCGATCT
>JBFWRA010000584.1:0-4164 GCA_050249155.1 Isosphaeraceae bacterium
GCGGGGTTCGCCAGGTTGGCGTCACCCCGCGCGGGTTGGAGACGCCATCGTCGCAAACCCTGGGAGATCACTCAAGCGTGTCCGTCCTGCGGAACGTGGTCGCCGGAGCGCCGGCCGGCCGGCCACACTCGGACCTCGCCCGCGTTTTTTGGTTTCCAAACAAAAAAACTCGGACGTCGGCGACACCGTTTCGGAGACCCCGCGCGGCGTCCCGTCCATCCCAAATTGTCTTGACTTCGCGCCTCAATTGTTAAACATGGAGTGAAGAGATTTCGCGCCCCTCGGCGGTCCGATCGCGCTGGGTGTGACGCGTTTGGACGACGCGGTTCGTGGAGAGAAGGATGAAGGTGTCTCGAAGAAGTCCCTGGATTCGGTGGTCGCTGACGCTGGGCCCCTGGGCGCTGCTGGCGGCGGTGATCGGGGGCTCCACGACGGACGCGTTCGATTCCCTTCTGAGCGGCTTCGCGCCCGAGGACCCGCCGCGGGTCGCGACGGTCCGTCGGATGAACCTGGACGCGACTCTGGTGGCCGGCGGGATCCTGGAAAGCGCGACCAAGACCCTCATCGAGTGCGAGCTGGAAGGGCTGGTGGCCAACGCCGGCGGCAGCTCGATCAGTATGAACGGCTCGTCGACGATCATCGAGATCGTGGCCGACGGCACCGATGTCAAGAAGGGGGACGTGCTCTGCCGGCTCGACGACTCGGGGTACGAGGAACTCATCCGGCTCCAGCGGATCCAGGTCGAGGGGGCCAGGGCCGCCCAGGTCCAGGCCGAGCTCGCCGTGGAGGTCGCCGAGACGGCCCTGCGGGAGTACCAGGACGGGCTCCGTCGCCAGTACGTCCAGGATTACAAGGGACGGATCGCCCTGGCCCAGGCCGACCTCAAGCGGGGAGAGGACCGGCTGGATTGGACCACCCGGATGCACGCCAAGGGTTACGCCTCCGCCGCGCAGATCGCCAACGACAAGGCCACGGTGATGAGGGCCCGGTTCTTGCTCGGCCAGCTCGAAAGGGAGTACCAGAACTTCCTGAAGTTTGGCGACAAGACCAGCGTCACCCTTCTGGAGAACCAGCTCGAATCCGCTCGGGTCAACCAGGCCGCCGGCGCCGACAGCCTCAAGATCCATGAGGGCCGACTGGCCCACTACCGTGAGCAACTGGAGCGTTGCACGATCCGGGCCCCCCATGACGGGTTCGTCGTGTACGCCCACGACGACGACGACGACGAGCGGATCGACGTCGGGCTGGTCGTTCGGCGAAAGAAGGACCTGTTCCACCTTCCGGACCTGGAACAGTTGGAGGTCCACACCAGGCTCCACGAGTCGGTCGTCGACCGGGTTCGCGAGGGGATGGCGGCGGAGGTCCGGGTCGAGGCGTTCTCCGACACGCTCCTGACGGGGCGCGTCGGCTCGATTTCCTGGCTTCCGGTGAGGGAGGGGAGCCGCTGGGCCAGCTCGGGGATCATGAACTTCCTCGCCAGGGTCAAGCTCGACTCCGTCCCCGCCGGGCTTCGGCCGGGGATGTCGGCGGAGGTCCGGATCAACCTGGGGGCCCGCCCCGACGTCCTGGCCATTCCCCCCGAGGCGGTCGCGTACGAGGACGGGCGGGAGGTCTGCTACGTGGCGACCCCCTCGGGAGTCGAGCGTCGGGAGGTCGTGACCGTCCCGGCGGAGATCGACCTCGTGGAAGTGGCCGAGGGGTTGGAGGAAGGCGAGAAAGTCCTCCTTGGGCCCAGCGAGGTCACGACCCTGGGGGCCGGCTGAGGCCCCGGGTCCTCTCGGCGAGAATCGGAGGCGGCGGATGTCGGAATCGGCGGCGACCCTGACGGCCGCTCCCCCCGCCAAGACGACGTCGCCGGCGCGGCCGGACACGTCCCTGGCGTTCGCGCGCGCCCTGTTCCGGCCGGTCGACGTCGCCCCGTTGGTCTACCTTCGGATCGTTTTCGGAACGGTCATGCTCTGGGAGGTCGTCCGGCACTTCCGCAACGGCTGGGTCCGACACCTCTACGTCGAGCCGGTCTTCCACTTCACGTACCCGGGGTTCGATTGGGTTCGCCCGTGGCCCGGGAACGGCATGTACGTTCACTTTTTCGGGCTCGGCCTGATGGCCGCGATGGTGGCCGTCGGCCTGTGCTACCGACTGGCGGCGACGGTCTTCTTCCTCGGGTTCGCGTACGTCTTCTTGCTCTGCCAGAGCCTGTATCTCAACCACTACTACCTGATCCTGCTGGTCGCCTTTCTCCTGCCGTTCCTGCCAGCCCAACGGGAGTGGTCGTTGGACGTCTGGCTGCATCCGGAACGGAGGAATCGCTGGGCACCCGCCTGGTCGCTCTGGCTGCTCCGGGCGCAGTTCGGGATCGTCTACGTCTACGGGGGCCTGGCGAAGCTGAACGCGGACTGGCTTCGGGGGGAACCCTTGCGGACCTGGCTGGCCCGGCGGACGGACCTTCCGGTCGTCGGTCCCTGGCTGACCGAGGAGTGGGTCGTCCTGGGGATGAGCCACGGCGGGCTCCTCCTCGACCTGTTCGTGGTCCCAATGCTCTTCTGGCGGCCGACGCGCTTACTGGCGGTCGCGGCCCTGGTCGCGTTTCACGCGATCAACGCGACGCTGTTTAGCATTGGCGTGTTCCCCTGGCTGATGCTCGCGGTCACGCCGATCTTCTTTCCCCCCGACACGCTCCGCCGGGTCCTGGGAGGCCGGGCGGCGGACCGGGCGGAGGCCCCCCCCTCGACGGCTTCGCCGATCCGTCGGGCGGCGATCCTGGCCGCGCTGGGGGTTTACCTCGGGGTTCAGGTTTTGGTTCCGTTGCGTCACCACCTGTACCCTGGCGAGGTGAGCTGGACGGAGGAGGGGCACAACTTCTCCTGGCACATGAAGCTCCGCGACAAGCTCGGGACCGTTCAATTCGCGGCGATCGACCCGGCCACGGGGGGGTCGACGCTGATCGACCCGGCCGACTACCTGACGCCCCGTCAGTTGCGGAAGATGTCGACGCGTCCCGAGATGATCCTCCGTTTCGCCCACTTCCTCGCCGACGTGTTGCGGGAGGATGGCCACCCGCGGATCCAGATCCGCGCCCTGGCCTACGCGACTCTCAACGGCCGCCCGCTCCAGCGCCTCGTCGGCCCCGACGTCGACCTCGCCGCGCAGCCCCGCGTCTCCCTCTGGCCGTCCCCCTGGATCGTCCCGCTGCGCGCGTCGGACGACCTCTGACCGGCGATGAGGAACCAGGATGACCGGCTCACGCGAGCATCGACCCGGGCCGAGCGCCCTGGGGATCGAAGGTCGGGCCCGTTGCGGCGAAGGCTCATTTCCCCCTGGCTTTCTCCCTCTCGACCCGACGCGCCTCGGCCTCGGCCAGGACCCCCTCCGGATCGTCGTTGAACAGGTCCTTGCAGCCCGAGCAGCAGACGAAGTAGGTCTTCCCCTTGTAGCTGACGGGCGTCGTGCCGCGTCCCTCGGTCACGATGCAGACCGGGGAGGAGTCTCCCGCCGCGAAGGACACGCCGCGTCGGGTGTAGCCGACCTCGCCAAGTCGGAAGAAGGTCTTTCGGTCGGGGTCCTGACCTTCCAGGAGGACGATCAACCGGGTGTCATGCAGCGGGGTGATCGTGATCCGGCGGGGGGTCGTGGTCGCGTCGGTGCCGGGAGTTCCCTCGGCGGTCAGCACGAGCTTCGAGCCGCTGGCCGAGGCGGGTTTGCCGGAGTACGATCGGGTCGAGCCGTCGGGCAGAATCGCCTCGAATCGGAACGTGCCGGGCGTCCCACCTGGCTTGAGCCTTCCCGATTTCAGGTGCTTGCCCTTGTCGACCTCAACCCCCAGCGCCGCGGTTTCCGAGGAGAGCGCCCAGGCCCATTGGGCGGATTCGGTCCAGGCCCCCTTGGTCCGCCCGCGTTCGACCTGTCCGGCACCTCGCCAATCACCCACGAGCGAGGCGTACGCCTTGAGCGCCTCCTGATCCGCTCGACGCCCCCCGCCCGGGGCGTCGGCCGCGGCCGCGGTCAGCGCCAGAACCAGCGTCGCCGAAATCCAGGGCCCCACCCATCGTCGCGACATGCCCAATCCTCCCAGCCGAGTATTTCTCGGCGAGGCGCTCTCACCGCGCCTCGCTCTTCTCCATCGATCGTAATCCGCGGCGATCTCTCCGGGAATCAAACCCCGGA
>JBFWRA010000585.1:0-4163 GCA_050249155.1 Isosphaeraceae bacterium
GCGCATCGCTTCGAGGGACTCACGAACGAAGGGGAAGGGGGGGACCTCCTTGACGATTTCACCGACGGTGACGTTGACCGCCTCGCTCCAGGCCAGGGCCAGCTCCAGGTCGGGGTCGCCCGTCGCGGCGACCTCGGCCTTGAGGGTCGGATTGGCCAGCTTGGTCTCGCGGGCGATCCAATCGCGAAGCCCTTTCAACGGGGCGAGCTGGAAACCGCGACGGTGGATCTCGGGCCGATCGGCGAGCAGGTCGAAGGTGAGGGTCTGCGCGGGGAATCGGTTGATGCCCCGCCATTGCGAGTACAGGTTGACGAACTCGGCGGCCTCTCGGGCGTACTTCGAGATCGCCGCGAGCCCGTAGAACTTGACGATGTTCGGGATGAAGCACTCCTTGTGCTTCACCTCCATCGTGTCGAAGGCGCACCCGTCGCTATCGATTCCGATGAAGAAGTCCCGCGTCTTGTTGAAGTCACGCAGCGCAGCCTGGGGATCTTCCGGGCCGGTCATGGGTGGTCCCTGTCGTTGGCGGGTGAGGGCGATTCGATCGCCTCGGGGGTGCCTTTCGCCCCTCTTGAGAACCGAATCGTACGGGATCGGCGCGGCGGTTGTCCAGGGACGGCCCCACGCGCTGGTTTGCCAGTTCGGAACCCACCGGCCTCTCGATAGTAACGGAGGAAGGGTGCGTTGGCGACGCGTCGCCGCGCTGGTTCGTTCCCCTTTCGGCCATGGCGGGGTGAGCCGTCGCCCGGCGCGGGCGCGCGGCCCCGCGTGGACTCGTCACGAGGGAGGTTGCTCATGTCGATCCTGTCGTTGTTCTCAGGCTACAAGACCTACGTGGCCGCCGTCGGCCTCATGGGGCTGGCGATTTACCATGTGTCGCTTGGCGAATTTGAAACCGCGGCTCAGGCGTTCCTGGCCGCTCTCGCGGCGGCCGGACTGCGCGACGCCATCGCGAAGGCCCGGTCTTAATCGAGAAATCGGGGTGGCTTCCATGCGGATTCTTCGGGACTACGCGACACCCCTGGCCCTGCTTCTGCTGTCCGGGGTCCTCCTGTTCAACCGCTTCTACCCGGCGGTCGAGACCCCGCTGGAGCCTTCGGTCAACGCCCTGGCCCTGGGCCGAGCGTACGCCCCAAAGCTCGTCGACTCGTACGCCGAGGGCTGGCTCGCCGCCGCCAAGGCCATCGAGGAAGGCAAGCCCGTGGTGGAGGCGCAAAACGCCCTTCAGGAGGCGTGGAAGGCGGCCCGCGCCAAGGCGTTCGCCGCGGAGGTCCAGCCTGGGATGTCGCTGGTCCTGCCCGAAGGCACGGAACCGTCCGACGCGAAGAAGCGGTCCGAGGTCGCGGAACTCTGGCGCGCCTTCGCGCGCGGGCTCAAGTCGTCCCATTAACCCCCATCAACTCGTCGGCGGTTTCCCCATCGCCTCTCAAGGCCAAGGGCGAGGCCGCCTCTGTCGTGTCTGGGGGCCGGCCGACCTCGTCGCTCGGCCCCCAGGATTCCTCCGACCCAAGTGACGCCGCCATGTCCTCCACTGATTACTCCATCCTGGGTGGTTGGATCCGCCGCCCCGACGAGGTGTCCAAGGCACTTCGGTCCATGCCCAGACCCTACTTCAGCCAAGCCGCCTCCCACCTCGCTCGTTCCGGAGCGGGGAAGACCGTCCTGCTTTATCAGGCGTACAAGGACGTCAATGGAGGGGCCTACATCGACTACCCCGCCCAGGTGATCGGCGACTGCGTCTCCCAGGGGTTCGGCCACGGGATCGACCTTCTCGCCGCCGTTCAGATCACGATCGACAAGCGACCCGAACGATTCAAGCAGACGGCGACCGAGGCCATTTACGGAATGGCCAGGGTCGAGATCGGCGGTCAGCGCGGCAGCTACAGCGATGGCGCCGTCGGCGCCTGGGCGGCCAAGGCCGTGACCCAGATCGGCACGCTCAACCGTGAGGAACTCGGACCGTACGACGGCCGGCGAGCCAAGGAGTGGGGAGCCAGGGGAGTTCCCGGAGAGCTGTCCCAGAAGGCCCGGGAACATCAGGTGAAAACCAGCTCGATGGTCACGACGTACGACCAGCTGGAGGTCGCCATCTCCAACGGCTACCCGGTCGCCGTTTGCTCCGACCAGGGTTTCACCCTGGAACGAGACGGCGACGGCTTCTGCAGGCCAAAGGGAAGCTGGATGCACTGCATGCTGTTCGTGGGCATCCGGGCTGGTGACCGCCCGGGAGCCTGCATCCTTCAATCCTGGGGCCCCGACGTCCCCTCGGGTCCCCTCTCCCTGGATCAGCCGTCGTACTCCTTCTGGGCGGACCGTCGCGTCGTCGAGCGAATGCTCTCCCAGCAAGACTCCTGGTCCCTCTCGTCGTTCGACGGGTACCCCGGGCAGGTGATCCCCGACCATTGGACCTACGGCGGGTTCGCGTGAGGGCGTGACCCCATGTGGTGCCTCTTATTCATGATCTGCCTTGGCGACTGGCGATACGACGGCTTCGTCGCCGAGCTCGACCACCGCTCCCAGGCGATCCCCCCGCCGGCCGCCCCGGTGCCGACGCCTCGTCCACCCGAGCCTTCGGAGGTTCGAGTTCGAAGCGATCCCCCCGCCAGACCGAAACTCTGGCGACTGGCCGACTCGACCGGCCAGGTCTGGGAACATCCCGATCCCGATTGGTTGAAACGCTGGGTCGGTCTGGAAAACGACCGAATCCGGCGGGGGAGGGAGGCAGCGGCCCGGTCGTCTCCCCCCGCGCGACCACTGTCCCCCTTGCTGGTGGCTCCCTGTCCACCGGCTCGATAGCCGACCGCCGCGAACCCCCGGGTTGAGGAGCGACTTTCATCGAATCCGATTCACCTGGAAGTTGACCGTGACGATGCGAGCCCCCTGGAAAACCCTTTCCGACCGTTGCGCCCGGTATCTCGCCGAGGCCCCCAGGTCGTTGCGAAATCACCTGAACACCGAAGAACTCATCCGAGTCGTCCTGGCCGCGTTATCCACCGGGGGAGGGATCTTCGGAATCCTCCTGGCGATCGTGGCCACCGCCGGCTCGATCTTCCCCTCCCCGGCCGACGCCGGACTGGCGGCGGCGGTCCTGACCGCGATCATCGAAACCCGACGAAGGCTTGGCCACGGTACCGAGGCCGACGCCCGCCAGTCCCGCTCCCAGCGGTAGGCGATTGGCCAGGAGGAGCACACCTCCTCGTGAACTCCACGCCTGGCGACAGACGTCTCGGGGGATCGAAAAGGGTGCCCAGGGCGGAGCTTGCGAAGCCCCAGGCACCCTCTCGTCTTCCCGGAGGGACCTGGCAATCCTCACGCGGCGCATGGTCCGGAGATTGAGTGAACCGTCGACGTCGGGTATCGTGGAACGAAGTGACGAGGACGACTCCCAGGGTTGTCCTCGGAGACAGTTCCGGGGAGGTCCACGTACTTCGAGGCGGTCTCCATGGCGGCTTTCGAGAAACCGAAGCCGTCCAGCGAGATCCCGACCGACCTCCTCGCCGTGATCCGGCTCTCGGGCGTCCTGACCGAGAAGCAGTTCAGCGAGATCAAGTCGAAGGTCCTGCTGGGCGAGTACCCCAACGACTCGAGCGCCCTGGCGGGCTGGCTCGTCAAGGACAAGATCCTCTCCGAGTACCAGGCCCGACGGTTCCTGAGCAACAAGCCTCACGGGCTGGTCATCGGCAAGTACGTCATCGTCGACCGCCTGGGCGCGGGTTCGATGGGAAGGGTCTATCTCGCCAACCACTCGATGATGGGACGACACGTCGCGATCAAGATCATCGCGCCGGAGATCGTCTCGAACGAGCGCGTGGTCGCCCGATTCCAACGCGAAATGAAACTGGTGGGGAGGTTGGACCACCCGAACGTCATCCGCGCGTTCGACGCCGACCAACTCGGAAAGCTGCTCTACATCGCCATGGAGTACGCCCCAGGACAGACCCTCAGCCAGTATCTTCGAAAGGGAGGCCTCGAACCTCTCGCGATGGCCGAATATGGCGCTCAGGCCGCTCGGGGACTCGCCCACGCCCACGCCCAGGGGATCGTGCATCGGGACGTTAAACCGTCGAACATCCTTCTGACCGACGACAAGCACGTGAAGGTGCTCGACCTTGGTCTGGGCGTCCTGATGGAGGCCGACGCGACGTCGACCTTCGCCACGGCGG
>JBFWRA010000586.1:0-4161 GCA_050249155.1 Isosphaeraceae bacterium
GCACGTCGGCCACGGCGAGACCATGGCGTTTTACACCTGGGGCCGCACCGGGGACGACGACCGCGCGCGGGCCAAGGGACGAAACGCCGCCACGCTGCTCTGGGACGACTCGCTCGGCGCGGGCCTGCAAATGGCCCTGTTCGACGCCGTCGGCAAGGCCCTCGGCGTGCCGGCGTACCGACTTCTGGGGGCCCGGGTCCGCTATCGCGCGGCGCTCTCGTGGTGGGCCATCGACATGCCTCCCGAGGACTGGGCGTCCGAATGCCAGGACGCGTTGAAGCTGGGCTACACCGCGTTCAAGACCAAGGGCCGACCCTGGTACGACCTCTTCGCGCAGGTCAAGGCGGTCGCCGCGGTCGTGCCCGAGTCGTTCAAGATCGACATGGACTTCAACGACACCCTGCTCGACGCCGAGCGCGCCATCCCGATCCTCAAGGAGCTGGAGAAGACCCCGCAGGTCGGCATTTACGAGACGCCGATCCCGCAGTCCGACGTGCCGGGCAACCGGGCGATTCGCGACGCCGTGCGTACGCCGATCGCCATGCACTACGGCAACCCCAGGCCCCGGCAGGCGATCACCGAGGGGGCCTGCGACGGGTTCGTCGTCGGGGGCGGAGCGCGTCGCGTGATGGAGCAGGGGGCCGTCGCCGCGATGGCCCGGATGCCGATCTGGCTGCAACTGGTCGGCACCGGGCTGACCGCCGCGTTCGGCCTGCATCTGGCCGCGGTCCTCCGCGCGGCGACCTGGCCGGCGGTGAACTGTCACCAACTCTTCAGCCACGACCTGCTGGCCAGGCCGATCGTCGTCCGCGACGGCACCGCCGCCATCCCCGAAGGCCCCGGCCTGGGGGTGGAGGTGGACGCCGACGCCCTCCGCCGATTCCGGATCGACTTCCCCAGGGCCCGGCCCGAGCCGGACCGACTGATCGAGGTGAGCTGGCCCGACGGCCGTCGCCAGTATATCGGCAACGACGGCGACGTGAACTTCGTCCTGCGCCGAGGGGCCGACGGCTCGATTCCGTATTACGTCCCCGGCGCGACGACCCGAATGGTCCCCGACGACGGCACCCCGCTTTGTCGCGAGCGTTACGAGAAAGCGCGCGAGAAGCCGTTCATCGAAAAGTCCTGAGCGTACGAGCGCTTGGAGTATCGCTGATTAGGAATACGCTAGGATTCAATTCATGATTTCTCGATGGAGCGGAGTGCCACGTGGTTCGGTACTCCGAACCCGTGAGTTTGCGCCTTGGCCACCGGCACGGGTTCGGATTACCGAACCACGTGGCACCCTCGGCTCGCTCCACAAGTCGGGAAGGGATTCCCCGCCTGTTCCTCAACGCGATTTCTTGTCCGCGGCCAGCGTCCGGAGCGCCGACCTCACTCCACGGTCTCAAAGAAGACCTTCGACGCGAGAGGGAGGTTCGGTATGAGAACCTTACCGTCGGCCGTCTTCGCGTCCTGATACGATTGAAGTTGCAACATGACGATGTAGCGACCTGGTGGGAGCGGAATTTGCTCGTAGAGGGTCGGCGTGATGGTCGCTCCATGCGGAACGACGATCGCTTGCGCGTCGTAGGCCATCTCGTGGTCCACAGTTTGCGGTCTGGTGTTTCGCCCGATCCGAAGGAACCATCGAAACGGTTGCGTTTCTCGATGATTGGTGATCGTCGCCTCCGCGTCGACCACCAGGAAGCCTGGCTTCGTCGACACGAGTTTGTTCCCTATCTCGAGACCGCGAATCTGGATCGGGTTCAATTCTCCGGTCGAAACCCGCACGCGAGGGGCGCTGGGCTCGGCCTTGGTCGCTCGCGCTCGACTAGCGATGGACTGGCCAAGTAAAACCCCGACCGCGACAGCCCCCACGACGGCTGTTCCCTTGATCGCGAGTCATGACTTCATGGTTGAATTCCTTGTAAGAGCAATGCCGACGCGAAGTGCTCGTCGAAACCCTTACCCGAGAACGTGAGGTCCGCTAACGTTGACCAATCCCATTCGCGAATTGGTCCGCGATAGCGGACCCTACCAACATCGTGATCAATTCCGGTGGCGATGACGGTAGCCTCTTCAGTCGTCATCGCAGGAATTCACTGGAGAACGTCGGCGTTCGCCCTTCCATCGACGGGGGTGGCGCGGGCCGAGGTCTGACGGGAGAATAGGCGGGGGCCTTGCCGTTGACCCCGATGATATCCTCGGCGATCCTCAGGCCCAGCGGCACTCCGCCGAACGGCTTGCCGTCGGCGTCGGTCCTGCCCAGGTCGGGTTCCCCGTCGTCGTCGACCACGAACGCGTCAAAGACCCAGTGAACCCCGATGTAAACCCTGGACCTGCCGTTCTCCTCGATCATCCGCCAGAGCCCGCCCGGGAAGTTCCGAAGATGCCGGGGCCTGACGGTCCCCGTGTTGTCGGCGCTGATGCCGTTGAACTCGTCGGAAACGAAGCTCAGGCCGTCGAAGAGGGGGTCGGTGTTCAGGGTCCCGTCGGCGTACTTGCCGCCGACCCCGTAAAACAGCCGGGTCATATGAAAGGCGGCGGCCCCGAACGTGGCGTGTCCCGAGGGATACGCTGGAAACGGCGGAGTGAAATTCTTGCCGATCTGGTTGGTCAAGGGAGCGCCCAGCGGAAGCCAGGAGGTGTCGCAGTCGTTGGAGACGTTGTTGTCCGGATGCGTGGCCGAGGGGCCCATCGACACGTCGTGTTCGCGGATGCCGATCACGGGACGCCAGAATTCGTGGATGTATTTCTGGTCCCAGGCGAGCATCCCCGCGTCGGCCATGGCCACGTTCACCAGCGCGAAGAGCCTGGCGTTTTGCGCCACCGAGTTCGGCGTGTTGGGATGGCCTGGGCTCCGCTTCATCGCGACCTTCCGGACGATCTGGTTGTACAGCCGCGGGGGAGTTCCCAATCGGTTCGCGCCGTCGTATCCCCAGAAGATGCCGATGATCGTCTCGTCGATCGTTCGGGGGGTGAACCCCGGCGGCAGGGTTCCCGTCAATTCCGGCTTGATCCCCTTGCCGCGCACCTCGCGAAGGGCGACCCGGTATTCCTCGTCGTCGTGCGGAGGCGCGGCGAGTTCGAACCGCTGGGTGACGCCGAATCCCCGGCAGAGCCTGCCGTAGTCGGGGGCGTGGAACCCCTGCGCCAGGTTGTCCGGATCGGGCCGATGCTTGCCGCGCCCCTTGGGGGCCTTGTACGTGCTCGAACCGACCCCGGGGTCTCCCGCCCGATCGTTGAGGATCGCCTCGGCGACCTCCTTGCCAAATCCATGCCCCGGATTGGAAGGGTCGCCCGACGCCTCGAAGATCAGGTTGAAGAACGGTTCCTGGCTGGGAAAGAGCCTGGAAAGCGCGTGGTGGGCCGCCGCCGCGACCGCCGCGGAGGGATCCGAATTCGCCGGGGCGGCCGGCTGGGCGATATATCGAGGAAGTTCGACGGGGTCGGCGATCACTCCCGCGTAGGCGTCATACATCGCCAGGTGAACGATCGCCAGCGCCCGGGCGCTCAGCGGAGGGCCGGTCTGTTCCCCTTGCCCGTTGGTGTGGCTGACCCGGTTGGCCTCCAGGGCCACCTCGTTCCAGAGCAAAATCGGATCGCGCATGTCATACCCGCCTTTGAGTGAACAGACCCGAGAGATATGTTGACGGCCTAAACCGGTTCTCGATGGATCGATCAACGTATCGGAACCGAACCCGACACCCTTGTCAAAGGCGCGGGCCGGGAATCGCGGGAACCCCGACGCGAAGCTCCCAGGTCTTCCATCGAGCCCGCGTCGGTACCCGCTCGACGAGCGGTCGAATCCTGCGATAATAAGAATGCGATCGAGCGTCGCGACGTGGACGATTCACGACCCAGGGCCACGACGCGGGAGTTCCGACGCGTCCGGCTCGATTGGGGAGGCGGTTCGCATGCCGATGGCCAATCGGCCAGAAATCGTGAGCCAAACCGCTCTCCATCGCATCAAACCATTGGAGTGCGAATTATGACGCCGCGGTATCGGGCGCGGTGGGCCGTCGGGCTCGCCGCCCTTTCGCTTTCGGGACTCATTCTGGCCATTGAAGGCGCGACGGGGTTCGAAGCGCCCCAGGACGCTCCCAAGTCCGCGCCCGCCGCGGCGCCGACGGCGGCGGAGTCGGCCGTCCGGGCCCTCAGCGAAGGGTTCGTCAAGGC
>JBFWRA010000587.1:0-4160 GCA_050249155.1 Isosphaeraceae bacterium
CGTGGCGTCTCCGCCGCGGGCACGGTCTCCGGCCGCTCCGGAACCGCCCTCGCGCCGTGCGACCGTTCGCGCCGGAGCCATCGCTCGAAGTCGCGAATGACCGCCTCCTCGGTGGCATGGCGGCCCGTGAAGAGCCGCGCTCGCACGAGGCGTTCCAATTCCTGAAATGATTGGTCGTCCATTTTTCGATCTCTCCATTTCCCCCCAGGCTAGCTCGGCCGGCGGGAGTCGCCAAGCGCCGAGGTGGAACGGCTCCCCGGCCCCTCCGGCGCTTTTCGACGTCCCGGTCGCGTTTCGTCCCGGTCACTTGCCGACCCCCGTGGATGGGCTCGATGAGGCCGAGGGTGAGAGTCTGGCTGGCCGGAGCGGTCAGTATTTGAGGACGTATGCTGGCGACTTCGACAGCCGGTCCCTCGACCGGATGTAGGTGAGGGTGGTGCGCGGGTCGGCGTGCCCCGCGAAGTCCTGGAGATCGATGATGTCCGAGCCGCGTTCTCGCGCGGTGGTGAGTGCGGTCACACGCAGCGAGTGGACGGTGACGTTGGGGTCGAGTCCGAGCTTTCTGACGTATCGGTCGATCAATTTCTGGGCCGCCCGGGTGGTCATCGGCGCGATTCGGAATCCGTCGGTGCCCATGCCGCGCGAGGTCCTCACGCCCGGGAAGAGCGGGCGGGCCGGGTCGTCGCCGAGCACCCTCAGCCAGGCGGCGATCTTCTCGACGGCCTCGAGGTGCAGGGGGGTGATCCGCTCCTTGCCGCCTTTGCCGGTGACGTTGAGGATGCGGTGCTCGCCGCTGGTCTTGTAGTCCCGCACCTTGAGCCGGACCAGCTCGCCGACGCGGCAACCCGAATAGGCCAGCACGGCGAGCAGGGCCTGGTCGCGGAGTCCCACGGGGCAGGGGAGCCCGTCCGGCCGGACGAGCTTCGGGGCGTTCAGGAGCCTGCGGCAATCGGCCTCGGAGAGGGCGACGGTCTTGCCGTCGCGGGGGACGGCCGGGGCGGCGACGAACTTGCCGTGGGCGGGGTTGGCGCCGGTGTACCCGTAGGTCTGGAGGTAGGAGAAGAGGGACCTGAGCGCGGTCATCTTGCGGCGAACGGTGCTGCCCGTCTGGCCGGATGCCTTGAGGGCGTCGCGCCATTGGCTGACATCCTGGGGGCGGATGGTGGCGAGCTGCTCGAAGGCGCCGGGCGTAATTCCGGCGTGTGCCAGGAATTGGTCGAGGTCGCGGCGGTAGGCGTCGCGGGTGTGCTCGGACGGTGTGCGCAGCAGCCACGCCTGGACGGCCTTGGTCATCTCGGCGCGGAGGTCGTCCGGGAGGTAGCCGCGGTCGAAGGCCGGGATGGGTTCGGGAGGAAGGATGATGACCGGGGTGGCGATGACGGTCGGACTGGCCGCCTCGCCATCCCCGATCGGGTGATCCGTGTCGCCGGTGATGATTTCACCGGTCTGGTGATCCGTCACCCCATCCTGGTGTGTTTTGTCGCTCGCGTGGTCGTCCATGCCACCCCCCTTCCCTGGGCATTTCGAGTTCGCATAACCCGCTTTATGCGAACTCTAACACACCCTTCAGGAGAGGCAAGAAAAGGTGTGCGTGGATGGACCGGCACTTGACTTTTTGCCCAGAAAGTACGACACTGGGGTCAAAAGAAACGGAGGTCTTCTCGCATGCCCGATTACTCGGAACTGCTCGGTGCCGGCAAGGCGGCCTCGACGCTTCTGGTGCTCTTCATCCCGAGCAAAGATCGCGATGACAGGGCGATCGACCAGAGACATTGGGTGGATGAGGCCCTCAGCGTCTTGGGAACGCTGTTCGGCGGAGCGACGGCGTTCCCGCAAGGCAAAGGCGTCTGGCGGGACGATGCCCAGGGCGGCAAGCTCCTGTTCGATGAGCCGGTGGTCATCCAGTGCTATACGAGCGAACGAGCGATCGAGCAGAGAGCGACCGAGCTGCGGGAGTTTCTCCACCGCATGGGCCGCGAGGCCCGGCAGGGAGCGATCGGACTGGTGATCGATCGTGACTACTTGGAAATCGGGTTCCCGCTGGAAGTCGCGCCGACTCCGAAGGGACGCACGAGCAAGAAGCGGAGGTAAGCAGCATGGTCAAGCATATCGACAAGATTGCTAAGGGCCTCGGTGCCGAGGTGGTCGGCCGGGTGCCTGATGTGGGAGCCGGCGCGTTCGGTGCTGCTCGGCTGGCGCGAGCGATCGCGACACTACAATCCCGCCTCGTGCCGGGAGAGGGTCGCCGTCCAGGGCGCCCATCCGATGCGAGCTGGGTGCGTCACCCCAAGGTCCCGATGAGCGAGGCGACCGAGCGGAGATTGGCCGCGCTCGCTGAGCAGGCGAGTACGGACCGGCGCAAGGTCAGCCCGATGCAGATTGCGGCGCAGATCCTCGAGGACGCACTGGCCGGGATCCCGGACCAGTGAGTCTCCCAAGACGATCGCCTCAACGTGACTTCCACCCGCGATGAATGAGGGAAACCCGCCTGCCAATTGGCCCACATGAACCTCCCAATTCTCCTCATTCCCTTGTTTTTCAAACGATTTCCATGATAAGAGTTACGGAAGTCGCGCATGATAACGCCCGGATTATCATACAGAAGATGGGGAGGATGGAGGATGGATTCGACCGATAGCGTGTTTGGATGCACGAATGAGGTTCAAGGGGGTGAACTGACCCCGGTCGGAGATGTCCTCGTCGGATTAGACTCGGGACGGATCATCCTCCCGAGGCTGATCGCCGACGCCGGCGAGCAAGCCGGCGAACGCTTCGTCGAGTTCTTCACGGCCAAGATCCGCAATCCCAACACAAGGCGCGCCTACGGCCGGGCCGTGGCCGACTTCTGCGCATGGTGCGACGAGAAAGGACTCAGGCTGGACCAGCTCCGCACGGTCCACCTGGCCGCCTACGCCGAGATCCTCACTCGGTCCTATGCCGCCCCCACCGCCAAGCAGCGGCTCGCGGCGCTCAGGATGTTCTTCGACTGGCTGGTGGTCGGCCAGGTGGTCGGCCAGAACCCGGCCGCGGCGGTCCGGGGACCGAAGCACGTCGTGAAGAAAGGCAAGACCCCGGTCCTGACCGCCGACGAGACCCGCATCCTGCTCGACAGCATCCCGCTGAAGATCGGCCCCGAGCCGGGACCCGGCGAGGAAGACAAGAGGCCTCCCAGCCTCATTGGACTGCGCGACCGGGCGATCATCGCCACGATGGCCTACAGCTTTGCCCGCGTCGGGGCCATGATCTCCATGCGGGTCGAGGATTATTACACGCAAGGACGGCGCGGCTGGCTGGGTCTTCACGAGAAAGGCGGCAAGCGCCACGAGATGCCCGCCCACCACAACCTCGAAGCCTACATCGACGCCTACATCCAGGCCGCGGGCATCGAGGACGATCGCAAGGGCGTCCTCTTCCGCTCGAACCCCGGCTGGAAGGATCGGCTCACCGAGAACCCGATGAGGCAGCCCGATGTCTGGAGGATGATCCGCCGCCGGGCAAAGAAGGCCGGGATCAAGACGCTGATCGGGTGCCACAGCTTCCGGGCGACCGGGATCACCGTGTATCTCGAGAACGGCGGTACGCTGGAGCGGGCGCAAGCGATGGCCAACCACGAGTCGCCCAAGACCACCAAGCTCTACGATCGAACGAGCGACCAGATCACCCTCGACGAGGTGGAACGAATCGTGATTTGAGCCCGCAGCTCTTCGCCTCGTGCTCGTTTTGACCAGTCACACGATGATCCTCATGACCCGGTAGCATCGTGCATGGCTAGGGTTACGCTGCTGCGAGTCATTGCGGCACAACATCGAAGGCACGGGTCCCCTTCATCGAAAAGCCGATCCTGAACTTCACTCGGCTACCATACGAAATCTTGTCCCAGACCTCGGTCGGGATGTCGCTCCGGCTGCCGTAGATCCACTCTGTATCCCCATCACGGCTGATCATGCAATACGCTGCCTCGATTCTGCTGATCGTCCCATAGAAGGCGGCATCAAGCGGGTAGCGTAGCGAGTTCTTGGCCTCGGGGCTGAGCCTAAGAGCGTGTCTAGAAAAGGTGTCCTAGCCTTGCGGTATGAGCACCCGCATCCCGTATCCGAGCGACCTGACCGGGCCCCAGTGGGCCCAGGTCTCCCGCTTCATCCCGGCGCCCAAGAAGGGCG
>JBFWRA010000588.1:0-4134 GCA_050249155.1 Isosphaeraceae bacterium
CCCTCAATCATCCCCACCCTCTGATCTGGTCTTCGGCAGGGAGAGAGGTCGCGTCGCCGCCTCGTCGTACGTGTCGGGACGGACCGCGAATCGGACCGCGTTGAATAGGTGGGCACGGCACGAATTCGTCGGGGAGACGTCCCCGACCAATCCCGCGCCGCGCCACGCGCCGCGCCTCGACGTCGAGGCCGGCCGTCCCTCAACCCACGTCCGGCAAGGCGGTACGCCCTCGCTGACTCGGCCCGCGACGATCAGGCCGGGGATTATCTGTCAATCGATGCTCATAAATGAACGCGTCTGTCCCATGGCGCGCCGCTCACCGGGGTCGACGATCGCCCCCGGTGGGATGGCGTTTCCACGCCGCGCCGCGCGCCGGGGCCCATTTTCCCCCCGCGTCAGGTCCCGCCGACCTTCTCGATCAGTCGGTCGAGCAAGGGCTGGTAGAGTTCCCGACCCCGCAGGGCGTCGCGCCAGCGCGTGGGGATCCCAGAGAGGCCCTGGCGAATCCCGGCGATGCCGCCGGCCACGGCGGCCGTCGTGTCGGTGTCGTGCCCCAGGGCCACGGCGGCCTTGACGGCCGTCGTGTAATCGCCGGCCTCGACCGCCCAGCGGGCCGAGTGCAACGAATCGACCACGTAGCCACGGCCGGTGGGCTCGGCGCGATCGTCGGGCCTGACGGACTGTTCGAGGTCGGCCAGTCCCTCGGGGTCGTCCTGAAGGATCTCGCGAAGGGTCGCCACGGCCGATCCCCAGGGGTCGCCCGACTCGTCGAGGGTTCGCCTCGCCCAGAGGCAGTACAGAGCGCAACAGAGCTGGGAACGAACGTGCCCATGAGTCACGACCGATTGGGCGCAGGCGTCGGCGACCAGTTCGTCGTCGGCCCCCTGGTGCCAGAGGGCCAGGGGCAGCACGCGCATCAACGAGCCGTTGCCGTTGGTGGACTCGTGGGCGGGCCCGGCTTCCAGCGCCGGGGTGCCTTGACGCAGGGCGCTGAGGGCCCTGCTGGTCTGGATACCCACGTCGAAGACCTGGCCGTCCACGGCGAGGTAGCCCGAGTCGTACCAGGCCAGCAGCCGGCGGCCCAGGTCCTCGGGGTCCAGCGCGCCGCGATCCAGGAGCGAGGCCAGCAGGCAAAGGGCCTGAGCGCCGTCGTCGGAGTACGTTCCCGGCGGAACGGAGGCGTGAGCCCTGGCGTACCCTTGCGGCGGTTGGAATTCGATGGCGTGAGCGGCTGGGATCAACTCGGGGGGACGAAACTCGTAAGGAACGCCCAGGGCGTCGCCCACAAGTAGGCCGATCAGACCGCCGGCGATCCGGTCGGCTCGTCGGGGGAGGGAGTCGGGGGCCGGCGAGGCCATGATTGCGAGTCTCCTTGCACACGCGCTGGGATCTCAGGAGAACGATCCCCCATCATACACCGACGGAACCCGACGACGAGGCCGTCGGCTCCGACGCGCGGGAGGATCGCAAAGTCGAGGATCGAGCCGAGTTCTCTGGCATGGGTGCCTGGGTCCAAGCGCGGCGTGACCCGGAATCTCCGGGGAAACCGGGCCCCGCTTCGCCTGGACCCGGGCACCCGTAACCCCCAGCCTCTCAAACCCGTACAACTTTGCGATGCTCCTGCTCCGACGCGGGGGACCCAGGGCGAAGCGTCAACGCGATCGCCGCGACCAGGATCACAACCAAGGTCGACGCCCCGAACAGGGTGACCGTGCCCAGCGCGGAGGGCCGGGACCAGGCCAGGCGGTCGAGCGCCTCCAGGCCCGTCGCCCCTCCCGAGTAAACATACGTCATCGAACCCCAGATCGCCACGAACTCGACCGCCAGACCGGCCATCGCCAGCGAGACCGGAACGATCCAACCGCCCCGAGGCCAGGCCAGACCGCCGGCCACCACCAGCCCGAGGAACCAGGGCGAGGCCGGGCAGGCGTACCAGGGGTTCGTCGTCACCTGGCCCCAGGCCAGGACCGATTGCACCATGTGATAGCCAATCCCCGCGCTGAAGGAGAGCACGATCACGAGGAATGACAGCGGCACCCAGGGGTCGCGAAACGGGCCGATCGCGCGCGCGCCCTGGTTTCTCGGGCCGAGGAGCCGGAGGGCCCCCAGCCATCCCCAGCCGACCAGCCCGAGCGTCGCCCCGAACTGGTACGCCTTGATCGCTCCCGGGAACGGCCGAAGGGCGCTCCAGCCGCCGGCGAAGAACAGCTCGCGAACCCAGAGCCTTCGGATCGTCGTGAACCAGTCGAACTGGGCCGTCGCGGCGAGAAACTCGGCGGTGGTCCGACCTTCCCGGCGGTTGATCACGGCCTCTTGCATGGCGGTCAAGGTTCCAAACCCGCCGAGGTTGAACCTCATCTCCGCCTGCGTGACCGAGAGGAAACCCAGCGGAAGAAGCAAGGCGCTCATCGCGGCCCGACGCGTCGTCACCTGGTGTCGGCGAACCCCGATCATCCAGGCCAACCCGACGAACGGAAGCAGGGCGAGGTTCGACGCCTTGGCCAGGACCGCCAGGCCGACGACGACCCCCAGCCCGGCCGACCGAAGGGCAAACCTTCGGGCCCCTTTCGGCGCGATCAGGCCCAACCCCAGCGCCACGGCCCAAGCCCCGAGGAAGACCCCGAGCGCGTCGCTGGCCACCCGCGCTCCGTTCAACAGGAACAGCGGATGCGTGGCCAGGACCAATCCCGCGAGCCCCGCGGCCTTCTCGGATCGGAACGCGCGACGGAACACCCCAAGCGCCACGACGACCGCCGCGGCCGTGAGCGCGACGTTGATCCCCCGCAGCCAGGCCGTCACCCCGGCGACGTTCCCCGCCCCGCCAAGGGCCTGGTACAGGGGCGAGGCCAGTTTGTAATACAGGGGCGCGTGCTGGGCCTGATAGAGAAGAATCGGCTCGACGTCAGGGCCTGGGTTCCAACGCGGAGGCCGCGTCCCTCGCTTCCTGGGATCATGCTCATTCCAGAATTTCTCATATCCGACCGCTCCGAAGCGCCCGAGCTGCGCGTCGACGACCGACTGGGGCTGGGGGTGGGCGACGACCGCCGCCAGTAGGCTCGACGGCACCCGGGTCTCGTTGAGAACGGCCCGCCGCCCGGTCTCGGCGACGTGCGCGACGTGGCCGAGATGCTGGTACTCGTCCCAGCCCTCGAACGGCGGCAGCACGCAAAGCCAGACGATCCCCCGCGCCAGGACCAGGGCGACCAGGAGGGCGCGGAGCGCGTCGCCGGGTCCAGGGCCAGACGAGGGAGTGCTCGCCGAGCCTGTCGAGGACTTCCCGAGGAACGCTCGCCCGAGGAACGACTGGTGCGACATGTCCTTGGGAGTCTCGAACGCGTGGCGACCGTGGACCGTCCGCGGCGACCCCCGGTCCTCCCACGTGGGGGAAGCGACGACGAGCATCCGGCGGATCGCGGCGTCACCGTCCGCTCGACCCGCCGGGAGTCGATTGAGAAACGGTCACGGGCGATGGCTCGCCCCGCGATCCCGGGGCGTCGCTCAGACGAGTTCTTCGATCGGCCTCGCCGTGCCCGGCAAGATCATCATCGGCCGGCCGGTCTTGTCTTGGACGAAGTCGTGGGGGTCGATGCCCAGGTTCTTGTAAATCGTGGCGATCACGTCCTGATAATGCACCGGTCGGCTGACGGCCTGGCCGCCCAGTTTGTCCGTCGCGCCGATCACCTGACCGACCTTCATGCCACCGCCGGCGAAGAGGGCCGAATTCACCCGGGCCCAGTGATCGCGGCCGCCGTCCTTGTTGATCTTCGGGGTCCTGCCGAACTCGCCGCAAACGCAGATCGTCACGTCCTGATCCAACCCCCGAGCGTAAACGTCCTCGACGAGCGCCGAGATCCCCTTGTCGAACAGGGGCAAATGCCGCTTGAGGTGGCCAAAGTTGTTACCGTGCGTATCCCAGAATCCATAAGCCACGGTGACCACCCTCGCCCCGGCCTCGACGAGCCTCCTGGCGATCAGGAGCTGGTCGTTCCACATCGGGGCGCCGTCGCCCAGGTGTTTCGGAGAGCCGATCCCGTAGCGGTCGCGGAGCCTCGGGTCTTCCCGGGTGACGTCCAGGGCGTCGGCCACCTCGCGGGAAGTCAGCACCGAGAACGCGCGCTGGTAAAAGGCGTCCAT
>JBFWRA010000589.1:0-4134 GCA_050249155.1 Isosphaeraceae bacterium
TCATGCCCTTCGATGGCGATCGCCTTCCCCCAGGCACTCCCTATCCCGATACCTCCGACGCCAAGGCGTGGCTCAAGACCCCCGAGATCTATCGCGAATTCGGTCAGTGGGGCTTCCGAAGTCAGCATCCCGGGGGGGCCCATTTCGTCTTCGGCGACGGCGCGGTCCACTTCCTTAAGAATGGCGTCGATCAGGTCGTTTACCAGGCGCTCGGAACTCGAAGCGGCCGAGAGACGATCAACGAGGATAGCTTCTAGCGCCGCGTCCCCTCGGATCGAGGGTGCGCCTGGCGAGTTCCTCTGGCGAGGGCCGACGAGACGATGTCAGAACGATTGAGGCTTCAGACGTTCACCGCCGCCGCGGGCGCGATACTCCTCACGCTCGCCATCGGTTGCGACGCGAACCCCACCGGGCCCAGCGCGCCGGATCGACCCGAGGTTCCCGCCCCCCCCGCCTCCACGAATGCGAAAGACTCGCGCATCAGAGTCTTCGACTAAGGTTCGCCATCGGCCTCGACGGGAAATCGTGACGAAGTCGACTCGACCCGGTTACGCGGGGAGCTTGCCGGCGGCGAGCTCGTCCTCCCATTCGTCAAGCAACGGCCAGTCCACGGCGCAGGTGCCGAAATCGGCCATGTGCGTGTAACCCTCCAGTCGGGCGATCGTCGCGCTCAGCAGCGCGTCGTTCTTTCGAAAGATCGGTCCGTGCGAGGGTAAGAGGAATTCGGCGTCGCAATTCTTGATGCGCTTGAGACTCGCGATGAAGTCGGTCAAATTCGAGCCGTGGTGCGCGTCGATCACGCCCACACAACCGTCTCGGAAGATGTTGTCGCCCGAGAAGAGGAGCTTCCCCATCCGGAACGCGAGCTGACCCGCCGTATGGCCTGGCGTGCTCCAGACGACCAGTTCCTTGTTTCCGACGCGAACCACGTCCCCCTCGTCGATGGTTTCATCGACCTTGCAGGGTGGCATCGGAATGTGGATGTCCTGAGCGTCGATCCTGGCGTACGTGAGAACCTCGTCCCCTTCCTCCAGAGGAGCGACGCTCTTCGGGTGGGCGAGGACCTTGCACTTGAGGACCTCACGGGCTCGCGCGAGACCCTGGGTGTGATCGGCGTCGGCGTGCGTGGCGAGGATGTACTTGCAGGCCGAGAGACTGAAGTTCATCTGCCGGATCAATTCCAGGACGTCGGTCAACTCCTCCAGAAACCCGACGTCAATCAGCGCGTATTCGGAGCCGCCGTCGATCAGGTAGATATTCACTCCCAAACGCCGACGCGCCTGGACGTTCAACTCAATGACGCCTGGAAAGATGTAACGACGCTCCAGCATTCGCCTGCGAGCTCCGGGAAGAGGGGTCGACCGGACCCTTCGGGCGACGAGATCGGATCGCCACGATTGTACGAGTGGCTTCCGCATCCGACAACCTCACCCCCGCGAGGTCGTCTCCTCGTTGACTCGCGCACACGCGACCAATCATTCATGGGTGCGCATCCCCTGGGATCGAGAATCTCAGGACCCTGGGAACCGTTGGCCTGGGGGTTGCGTCAAATGGGGGAGGTGAGAGGGTTTGTCGAATCAGCGAGTGACTCTCAGCGACTTGACAGGTGGCCTGGCGCGGGTTAACCTCACTCTCAGTTGAAATTGATGGAAGTCTTGGAAGGCTTGAGAGATGGGACCAAGGGCCCGCTCCTCGCGCCGGGTGTGCCCTCGTCTTGACGATCGTTTCCGTCTCGGCACGTCGTGGTCGTTCGCGCCGTCTGGTTTTGGATTCCTGGCATTGGCCGGGCTCGACGCTCCGTACTTCCCAACCTGCGTTCTCACGCTTGAGAGTCATCTCGCAACAAAAGCGGGGCGACCGCCGAGCGGGGGCCTTCATAGGGTTTGCGACGATGATCGAATCGCTTGGTTTGCGGACCGTCCGGCGCTGGCGGTGGGTGGGGCTAGCCCTGTGGATGGCCGCTCCCCTGGCAATGCTTTCGGCTCCCGACGTCGCCTCCGCGCAGGACGCGCCGAAGTCCGATACGGGTGCTGGCGCCAACGCCCCCCAGACTCCCGAACCGGAAGCCGTCGAACCCGAGGAGGAGGGCCCGACGTTTGGGACGATCGAAGTCTTCAAAGATCCCAGGGCCGAAGCGGCGCTCGAGATCTACGAGAACGTGCCCAGCCTTCGCGACTGCCGGATCTCCGACGTCAACGACGTCCGGCGCATGGCCACGGGGGACGTCGCTCCGGATCGGGCGACCATCCAGCGGTTCGTCGACGGGATGGCCTACCGTTTCCTCGACAAGGGAAACATCAACGGCATGATCTCGCCCCCTCCTGGGCTGTCCCCGAACTCCAGTTCGATCAAGGCGATCAAGGAAGCGACGGGCTACCTCCTGGACGCCCTGAACGTCGCGAAGCAGGCCAAGGCCCGAGGGGCGCAATTCCTGACGGTGTTCAATCGCGCTCTGCTGGAGACCTTCCCGAAGCTGCTCGACAAACATCTCGTCACGCGAGTTCAGGTGATGATCGTCCTGGGCCAGGCGGGAGACCCCAACGCGGTTCCGCTGTTCATCAGCCAGTTGAAGGACCCCGACCAGACCGTCTGGGTGAAGATCTGGGCCGCCCGAGGTCTTTACAACGTGGTGGACGGGGGTTCCCGGGTCGATGCGACCCTGAGCGTTCAGCGCGCCAGTGAGGCGGCCAAGGCCCTCGCGGAGTTCCTCGGTTCGGAATCCGATATTCCCTGGCCTGTCAAGATGCGAGTCGCGCAGGCGATCGGGGCGCTGAGGCAGGCCGCCGTTCCCACGAACATTCGCGAAGTGGAAATCGCCAATGCCACCATGGCCCTTTTGGCCAATACCAAGGACCGGCCCGAGGTTCGCGCCGCCGCCGCGTGGGCCCTGGGCATGCTGCGTGTCAATCCCGTGGTTGACAAATACAATTATCCCCTGATCGCCCATGCGACCGGGAGTCTGACGGTGGAAATCGCCGAGGCGATCAACGCGTCCTACGGCGGACAGCCGACCCAGGCCCTCGACCAGGCCAGGGCCGAGTACTTCGCCGGCCTGATCGTCGGTCCGATCTACCAGTCGTTCTTTGGGTTGGAGGGCGTCCGGGAGACCGGCCTGTTGCGGGCCTCGCCAGGTCATCCCAACTTCAGCGCCAACCAGCAGGTGCTCAGAGAGATCGGTGACCTTGTTTCGTCGGTCGCCAAGGCTTCCGTGGAACTCGTGCGATCTCCACCGGGTTTGATCGACGCGAGGAAGAAGGATCTTAGCGACCGCACCGCGGCGCTGAAGGCGGCTTTGGCGAAGTCGCCTCCCAAGGACTATCACCTCGTTCCCGACGGCCCCGACTTCTCCCCAGAGGGGGCCAAGTCGGTCGCCGCGACCGCGAATTCGCCCACGGGTGCCTCCGTTGGACGCTGAGGCGGACGTTCCCCAGGGGAACGCCTCGAACGTTCCCCTGGTTTCCGTCCCCGACCTTCGGGATTACCACCTGATCAACAAGGAGGTTGAGACCCACCTCAACGCGGGGCGTCGCCGCGTCCGCCTGATCGGAGTGGAGCGCCAGCGCTTGCTTCTCTCGGGACTGGCCGGTCCCTGGGACGCGGTCGTGGACGTGGAGGGTGACGTGGGGCCGGAATTCGCGGAGGGGCTTTGCGCTCCCAACGTTACCGTGATCTGTCGGGGAAACGCCTCCGACGGTTTGGGACTCGGCATGGAAGCGGGATTCGTGGTCGTCCTGGGTGACGCGGGCCCCGCGGTGGGTTACGCGATGCGAGGGGGAACGCTTGTCGTGAAGGGTCGGGCGGGGCCTCGCGCCGGGCTGAACCAGGTCGGCGGCGAACTGATCCTTCTGGGCTCCGTCGGCGGACTGGCGGGCGAGCGACAGTCCGGAGGTTTGATCTCCGTCGTCGAGGGGAATTGCGGTCCGTTCCTCGGTCGGGGACGACGAGGCGGCGAACTTCTCCTTCGAGATCCGACCGCGCCCCCTTTCGAGGGTCTCGATCCGATGCGGGTCCAACGTCTCGACCTGGCCTTCGACTCGTTCCGGGAACGATCGGCGGTCCGGGAGTCGCCACGCCCCTGACGCTCCATCAGCTCGATGCTCTCGGGTGACAAATAGACACCTCACCCGTCTTCCC
>JBFWRA010000590.1:0-4133 GCA_050249155.1 Isosphaeraceae bacterium
GATCGAAACGCCGGGGGTTAACGACTCGAGGGTCGGCGGCGTGTTGACCGTGCTGTCGATGCTCAGGGAGAAGTCAAGCTGACCCCCCTTCTCGAACCCGTCGCCAAAGAACGAGAGTCCGAAGAGCTGCTCGGGGCTCTCCCCATCCGTGAGATTCGTGAGGTTGTCTTTCAGGGCGACGATCAGGCGGTCCTGGTCGAAGCCCGAGGAGGTCTTGAGGATCGAAAGCGGGCTCGCTTCCGAGCCGTCGTCAAGTTTCGGGGGCACGACGGTGCCCGGCGGGACGACTCTCGCGATCACCTGCGGCCCACTGGCGTCATCGGCCGGCGGGGCGATGTCGGAATCCGACGTCAGGCGATAATTCGCGGTGCCCGTCGTACTGGCGTTCGGAGTGATGCCATCGGCGGACGCCGGGGCCGGGCGCATGACCAACAAGAAAGCGGCGGCCACCGCGGTGGCCGTGAGAACGGTGGGACGACGCTTCACGGCAAAATTCCTCCTTGAACGCTGCCAGTGCCTGAGACCCTCAGTCCCGACCTGTGCCTGTGCCCACTCCTGGTCTCCTCACTCGGACGTCTCCACGCCGAGTGCGACGTCAGCCCATCCCCCCTAGACCTTCACGCTAGCGGGAACCACCTCCCCACACCAGATCTCCAACCACGTTCGCGATGTCGCGAGCGGCGGAGCGTCCGGCGAGAGTTTGGTTGGGAGACACATCTGTCAGAGAACCTCGACGGAAAACTCGGGAAAATTGAACGAAAGTGGCGATTCGTCGAGTGGTAGGGGACGACACGATGCGAGGGCCGGATTCTGTATCGAACGATCGATGGGGTCAAGGCGAATCTCGCGGCGATTTTTGTCCAAAGTCGGCCAGACTCTTCCGGGCCCCAGCTTCCCGGCGAATAATGAGAGGGTCCGGCACGTCTGCCCTATTCGGTGAGCTCTATGACCGAGGCAACGAGCCCGAAGCGCGTGGAGGCGACCGATGACCAGGCCCTGGTGCGCCTCGCCCGAGACGGGGACCGGACCGCCTGCGAGGAACTCTTTTTAAAGCATCGAAGCGTGGCGTATAGCGTGGCCTACCGATTGCTTGGGAACGAATCGGACGCCCTGGACGCCGTTCAGGACGGCCTTCTCAAGGCGTTCCTGGGTCTTGAGAACTTTGACGGACGGAGTGTTTTTCGGACCTGGCTGGTCACGATCGTGACCAACGCGGCCCTGGACCTCGGTCGGAAACGAGGCAGGAGAGCGGCGTTGGGCCTGGGCGTCGGAGCCGGGCACGGCTCTCCCCGAGATGACGAGGAGAGTGGACCGGCCGAACCCGCCGTCGAGAGCGACCCCACGGTGGGTCTCCACCGCGAGGACCTCCGACGCATCCTGGACGCCGCGCTGGATCGCCTGAGCCTCCCCGTCCGCACGACCTTCGTCCTGTTCGCCGAGGCGGGACTGAGTTACAAGGAAATCGCGGAGTCGCAAGGAGTGCCGATCGGAACCGTGATGAGCCGACTCCACTACGCCCGACAGAAGCTTCAGTCCGTTATCGACGTCAATCACTTGTAAACCGTCACCATGGAAATCACTCCCGGTGGAACGAACCCAGAACACGGGACCGACCTCGGAACTCGCCGGAGCCTGGCGGATTCCGACCTTCGATCGGGGATCTTTGTCATGAAGCCATCCGACGAACTCTTCCAAGAACCGAGTTTCCCCACCCCCGCCGACCGCCTCGTCGGGCTCGACCGACTTTGGGAAGCCACTCGCCCGGTCCAACCCTCCGCCATGGCCTGGGACGCGCTCTGGGCGGACGTTCGGGATCGTCTGGACTCATCCACCGAACAGATGACAGGGCTTCGACTTGTGCCGGCCACGGTGGAAAGCCGCCCGGCCGTCGCGATCGGACGGTCATGGAGCCTGACGGCGCTTGGCCTGGCCCAGGCCGCGGCGCTCTTGCTGGGGGCGACCTTGCTCCTTCTCCAGGGGCCCGCCAGCCGCGACCTCGACACCGGCACGACCCCCGCCCTCGTCCGGAGCCCCGCCACTCCAGCGCTTCCCGTCGCCTCGGTCGAAATTGGCGCGGGTCAGGTGATCCTGATTCACAGTCAGAGTCAAAACGCCGAGTTGAAGGTCGTGGAACTCAACGTCGCGTCCTCGAACGACCGCCTCGACGCGCTGGACGAACAGTTCGTGATGCTCGGGGCCGCCGAGTCCCTGGCTCAGGGTGGGTCCGTCTGGTGATGACGGTCCCCCGCCGGAGGTTCATCGTGTTTCGCCGAATCCTTGGGTTCGCCAAGGTTTGCATTCTGGCGTCGATCGTTCTGACGGGCGTCGCGCGCCCCGCGGACGCTCAGGTGGGGCTGGTCTTCCCGATCCCCATCCAGAAACCCGTGCCGAAGGTCGAAGCCCGCCAGGTCACCCTCTTCGGTGTTCTGGCGACCCCTGGCGGAACGCTCGACCCCCAACTGGCCACGCTCCAGCCTCAACTCGGCAAGCTGTTGCCGGGTTATGGGTTCCGTCTCCTGGGCGCGGAGAGCAAGCGTCTCACCGAGGGACAGTCCCTCACCTGCCCCCTGGGGGATGGATTTTCCGCGGGGACCACGCTCCTGCGTCCCCTGGACGAGAACGGCAAGGTCCAGCTCCGGGTCTCGGTCTTCCAGAATCAGGCCGCGCAACTGGAGACCCTGGTTCACACTCCCGCGAACCAACTCTTCTTCTGCGACAAGGTCTTCGCCGACGGCTCCCGCCTGCTCATTGGCATCGGCGCTCGCTGATTCCGAAAAAAAAGATCGGCCGCCGCCCGGCTTTTGAGGGCCTCGCCGAACGAGGGCCCGCACGGGTCGACGGCCGACCTTGGCGGTTCCGCATGGAGCGAAGGACCCCCTGGGTAACGGGATCGTCCCAGACGGACAGGGCTCACGGAACGGAATCACGCCGGAGGAATTCGGATTCAGATCGGAGGAGAGGGCCGGTCCATGGCCCTCCGGCCCCTCGGTCGTCGGGTTCGTCCTTGAAGGCGACCGTGATCGGGGCCTGGCTCCAACCGTTCCCTGGTTGGGTCGGTTCTCCAACCGACAACTATGGTATCGGCTTTTCCCGAGGGCCTTCTGTGGCGATTTCGCCAGCCGTGGCGATCGTTCCCGGCCAGGCCGGCTCCTTGCAAACCAAAACGAGGCCGCTACAATGGGCCCCGGCCGTCAATGGCCAGGGACCGGCCCCAAAGGCGCGGGGTCCGCGCCACGCCGAGACACGTCTCGAGGCCGCGATCGACCGGGTCGAGAACCCGGTTGGACCGACGCTGAGGACGGTCGCCCCCATGGCGGCGTCCCGTGTGCTTCGTGAGCCTCGGAATCATCCACCGCTCATACCACCACGACGACGACCATCCGCTCTGATTTGACTCGACCTCCAACGAGGGAGGGGTAATCCCCATGTCCATCGGTTTCGACAAGCCCCTGTACATCCTTCCGTTTGACCACCGGGGCAGCTTTCAATCCAAGATGTTCGGCTGGAAGGGGACGCTCACTCCCGAGCAGACCGCCGAGATCGCCCAGACCAAGCAGGTGATTTACGACGCCTTCAAGGCCGCGCTAGCCAACGGCGTGCCGAAGGAAGTCGCCGGGATTCTGGTCGACGAGCAGTTCGGCGCGGCGATCCTCAAGGACGCCCACGCCCAGGGCTACGGAACCTCCTGCCCCGCCGAGAAAAGTGGGCAGGACGAGTTCGACTTCGAGTACGGCGAGGAGTTCGGCGATCATATCGAGAAGTTCGACCCGACCTTCTGCAAGGTCCTGGTCCGGTACAACCCGGGGGACGACGCCGAGATGAACGCCCGCCAGGCCGGCCGCCTCAAGCGGCTGTCCGACTTCCTGCACTCGAAGGGCCGGCTGTTCATGTTCGAGCTGCTCGTGCCTCCGACGGCCAGTCAACTCGCCGAGGTCGGCGGCGACAAGAAGACCTTTGACCGGGACGTCCGCCCCGGCCTGATGATCCAGGCGATCCACGAGCTTCAAGACCAGGGGGTCGAGGCCGACGTCTGGAAGATCGAAGGGCTGGACAGCGCCGACGACTGCGCCAAGGTGGTCGAGGCCTGCCGTCGAGGCGGTCGCGACAAGGTCGGCTGCATCATCCTCGGGCGT
>JBFWRA010000591.1:0-4130 GCA_050249155.1 Isosphaeraceae bacterium
ATAAAGGTCGAAGTGTTTCCTGGGAGCGGTCGGAGGGCTATGAGGCTTGGTGAACCCGCAGGCCAGAAAGAACGGCCGATCCTTATGAGCGCGGAGAAACGCGATCGCACGGTCGGCGGTCTTGTAATCTCCGTGCGATTCCCCGTCGCCGTCGAGGACGACGATCCGGTCGGATTGCGCCTTGCGGGTCCTCGGATCGGCTTTCTTGGCCTGACGTTTGGCCTTCGCGGCCGCGGGGTCGCCAGGAAAGTCGGCCCCCTCGGTCCAGGACGCCGCGTCGTCGATCCCACCGTGAAAGATCTTGCCGGTGCGCAGAGTGACGTAACCGTTGGCCTTGAAGTGCTCGGGAAGCGTCACCCAGTCGGGATGCGCATCGCGGAAATAAGCCACGTTGTCAAGCACTCCGGTGGTGGTCGGGTGTCGGCCAGTGAGCAACGAGGAGCGGGAGGGATTGCAGAGCGGGTACTGACAGTACGCCCGGTCGAACCGGACGCCGGCCCTCGCCAGCGCGTCGATATTCGGCGAGTGGGCCAGCGGATGACCGTAACAGCCGAGATCCGGGCGCATGTCGTCCGACATGAGAAACAGGACGTTGAGCCGTTTCGGAGGGTCGGCGGGCCCCACGCCCAGGAGGACCGCCAGGGCGAAAAGACCAAGGAATGCTCTCATCGATGACTCAACCTTTCATCGAAGCGACGAGGGATTCTCACTTTTTCTTCGCGGGAGTGGGATTCCCCCACTTCGGGGCGACCAGCCGGGCGGACCAGGCCTTCAGCTCGTTTTCGAGGGCGGCGAGCGTGTCTGGCCTGGAGGCGGCGAGGTCGTTCGTCTCGCCGACGTCGGCGGTGAGGTCGTAAAGCTCGCTCGGTCGATTCCCGAATCGGACCAACTTCATGGAACCCTTGCGAAGGGCGTGGCTCGCTCCGCCTCCGGTTCGCCAGAAGAGGGTGCGCTGGGCGAGCGCCTCGGTCGCGTTCGACTTCAACGAGGGGAGCAGGTCCACGCCATCCCTTCCCTCGAGGGCCGAGGGCTTGGCCCCCGCGGCCTTCAGGGCCGTCGGCAGGACGTCGAGTGACGACACCGGCGCGTGGAAACGGCCGGGCTTCAGCACGCCGGGCCAGGAGACCACGAACGGCACCCGGATTCCACCTTCCAGAACGCTTCCCTTCTGGCCGCGCAGCGGCGTGTTCCGGCAGTGGGTCACGTCCACAGGGCCGCCGTTGTCGCTGAAGAAAAAGACCAGCGTGTTCTGATCGAGTCCGCGAGCCTTCAACGCCGACATGACCTGGCCGATCGCGTCGTCCATTCCACAAATCATCGCCGCGTAGGTTCGCCGTTTCTCATCGGCGACGTCCTGGGTGCGTTCGAGGTACTTCGGCGGGGCCTGGAGCGGAGTGTGGGGGGCGTTGAAGGCCAGGTACAGGAAGAACGGCCTGTCGCGGGGAGTCGACACGAACGCCGCCCCCTCCCGGCCGATCGCGTCGGTCAGATAGGCGGATTCCTCCACTGGGGATTCGTTCCGGACTAGCGGGATGAAGTACTCCTGCTCCGCCTTTTTCGGGTTGGTCTTGAACTGGTTGTGGTCGAAGTACTGGTGGCCTCCCCCAAGGAGCCCGAAGTACGAGGTGAACCCCCGGCGGTTGGGATGAAACGACGGATGCGCTCCCAGATGCCACTTGCCGACCGCCCCGGTCTCGTAACCGCTTTCCCGCAGCGCGTCGGCGATCGTGGATTGATCCAGCGGGAGGCCGACCCTCGCGTTCTGGGGAAGCCAGGCCGGGTTGTTCTCGTGGCCGAACCGCTGTTGGTAACGGCCCGTCAGCAGCCCAGCGCGCGTCGGAGAGCAAAACGGGTGGCTGACGTACCCGCTGGTGCAAACGACGCCGGACGCGGCCAGCGCGTCCAGGTGCGGCGTGGGGACGTCCTGGCATCCTTGAAAGCCGACGTCGGCGTAGCCCAGGTCGTCGGCCACGATCAGCAGGACGTTCGGCCGCTTCGGCGGCTCCTCGGCCCTCGTGGAGGGAATCAGGCTGAGCGACAAAAGCGTGAACAAAAACAGTCGCGTCACGAGCAGACCTCTTTCGAACGGTTCGCCCGTTTCAGGCGATGAGTTCCGAAATCACCTGTCCACCGAACTGGGAAAGCTGTTTGAATCGGCCACCGTGAAAATAGGTGAGCCTGGCGTCGTCCAGGCCGAGAAGTCGCAGGATCGTGACGTGCAGGTCGCGGACGTGGTGGACGCGCTCGACCGCCTCGGCCCCGGTCTCGTCGGTCGCGCCGACGGTCGTCCCCGCCTTCACGCCGCCGCCGGCGAGCCAGATCGTCATGCCCTTGGGGTTGTGGTCGCGGCCGAACGCGGTGCCCATCCGCACGCCGTTGTCGGGGGATCGGCCAAACTCGCCGCACCAGATCACCAGCGTCGAGTCCAGCAGGCCCGTGCGTTTCAGGTCCGCGATCAGCCCCGCGATCGGTTTGTCGACGCGACGGATCAGGTTGCCGTGGGCCTTGGCGATGTAGTCGTGGCTGTCCCAGGTTCCCGCGTAGAGCTGGACGAAGCGGACTCCCCGCTCCACCAGTCGCCTGGCCAGCAGGCATCGCCGCCCGAACGAGTCGGTCGGTTCCTCGTCGACTCCGTAGAGCGCCCGGGTTTTGGCGGACTCTCTGGACAGGTCCAGCAGGCCGGGAACCTCGGCTCGCATTCGGTAGGCCAGCTCGTAGGTGGCCATCCTCGCGGCGAGGTCGTCGCGTCCCGGCCTGGCCTCGGCGTGGGCACGGTTCAGGACGTCGAGCAGATCCAGGTTGGCCCGCTGGTGGTCCCGGGTGATTCCCGGTGGCGGGGCGAGGTCGAGGATCGGCGAGCCGGTCGGGCGAAGGGGCGTTCCCTGAAAGTCGGCGGGGAGGAACCCGTTGCCCCAGTTGGATGGGCCGCCTTGGGGGTGACTGACCTCGGGAAGCACCACGAATCCAGGGAGGTTGGCGTTCTCGGTCCCCAGGCCGTAGGTCACCCACGATCCGATCGCCGGGTCACCGGCGAATCGGTTGCCCGTGTTCATTTGATACATGGCCGTCGGGTGATTGACGGAGTCGACCTGGCACCCTCTGTAGA
Organism: Isosphaeraceae bacterium; assembly: GCA_050249155.1. GTDB lineage: Bacteria > Planctomycetota > Planctomycetia > Isosphaerales > Isosphaeraceae > JBFWRA01. The sequence goes on from JBFWRA010000591.1 coordinate 3,107, forward strand.
AGCACAGGTCGTCGGCGACCCTGGCCAAATGTTCCCAGTTCACCGCCATGTCGGCCCCGCTCTGGCCGACCTTGGCGAACCGAAAGGGAGAGGCGACGTAGTATCGTTTCCCTCCCGACATCGCCGAGAATTGTGGATCGTCGCGAAGGAATTCCTTGAGGTGAAGCTGGGCGAGTTTCGGCTTGGGATCGAAGGTGTCGATATGGCTCGGTCCTCCCTCCATCATCAGGAGGATGCACGCCTTCGCCCTGGCTGGGGAATGCGGCGGCCTCGGCGACAGGGGGCCCGAACTCCGCGCCGAGGCCCGAGGCTCGTCCGCGTGGAGCATCGCGGAAAACGCGAGGCCGCCCAGGGAGGTGCCCATGCCAAAGAGCGCTTGTCGACGGTTGAACATGACGTTCTCCCTCCCTTCGTTAGCGCCTGGCGGGGGCCACGTCCAGGGGAAACCGATCGTGGAGTAGCGCCCTGGCCGTGGAGAGCGAGGAGGCGTCGGGCGGGTCGGTCACGCGATTGGCGCGTTCTCCGATCCCTCGCGAGTGGTCGTAGAATTCCGAGGCCAGGACCTTCCCGGTCTCCCAGTCGCGCCACTCGGTGTAGCGGGCCTGGGGGGTCCGAACGCTGTAACCCATCGCGTCGGGAACCCCCTTCTCGGTCCGGTCGAAGTAGGCGGGCCTGGGATGCTGGGTGAAGGCCGACGTTTTGACGGAACGGGTGACGTCGGCGACCATCGGCCAGAGCGATTCGCCCGAGAGTCCCTCGGGTTTCGGAAGCCCCGCGAGGTCGCAGATCGTGGGAAACAGGTCGATCAGTTCGACGAGGCCCTGGGCGGTCATCCCCGCCTGGCCGCACGCCGGAGGCACGATCAACAGCGGCACGCGCGCGTCGCGTTCGAAGTTCGAGGTCTTGCCCCAGAGGTCGTGCTCGCCGATGTGGTAGCCGTGGTCGGATTGAAAGACGATCAGGGTCTTCTCCGTGAGTTTCAGGGCGTCGAGCGCCGCGAGGACCTTTCCAAGCTGGGCGTCCA
>JBFWRA010000592.1:0-4126 GCA_050249155.1 Isosphaeraceae bacterium
AAGACCACCGACGCGGGCGACACGTTCGTCCTGATGGAGTACGTCGCGGGGCCCAGCCTTGCTCAGGTGCTGGACCGCAATCCCAACGGACTGCCCGAGCCCGAGGTCCGGGCCTGGCTCAAAGGACTGGTCGAAGGGGTCTCCTACCTCCACGACCATGGGATCGTGCACCGCGACCTCAAACCCGCGAACCTCTTCATGGAAGAGGGGATTGTCAAGATCGGCGACTACGGCCTGGCCAAGCTCATCACCCCTGGCCAGGGCACGGAGCACTCCGAGAGTATCGGCACCTGCCACTACATGGCTCCCGAGATCGCCTCGGGCCGCTACGACAAGCCGATCGACGTCTACGCCATCGGCGTGATCCTCGTCGAGATGCTCACGGGCAGGGTTCCCTTCGAAGGGGAATCCATTCAAGAAATCCTCATGAAACACCTGACCGCCCGTCCCGACCTGAGCAAGCTGGCGGAGCCCTACCGCTCGATCGCCGCCAGGGCGCTGGCCAAGGACCCCGCCCAGCGACCGCGGCGAGTCGACGACCTGCTGCCCCCCGGCGACGCCCCGAAGACCGCCAGCGTCCGGTTCATCGGCGACGGGAAGAACGCCCCTCGCCACGAGGAACGGAACGCGGGCGACGAGGACGTGCTTCGGATCGAGGCGGAAGAACCCGTCTTCTACATCGGGCCCGACACCCGACCGCCCAGCCCCCCCCTGGGCCAACGACTCCGCGCCGTCTGGCGACGGCCGGCCACGCCGAAGGGGCTTCCTCCCCTCCCGAAGCCGACCCGGCAGGCACCCCCGCGCGCGGCCGTCCGGCCCGCGGTCGCCGCGCCCGCGCCCAGACCACAGAAGCCCAGCCCGGCTCCACCCCAGCCCCCGCCGCCTCCTCCGGAACTTCCCATCGGCAGGGTCCGCCTCGCCGAGACGACCTCGGCCATGCTCTGGGCGGCTCCGGCCGCGGCCATCCTGGCTCTGATCGCCAGCGCGGCCCAGGGCGTCGACCCGATCGGACAGCCCGAGCGACTCGCCTTCCTGTTCGGCTCGACCCTCCTGGCGACCTGGGGAGCGCTCCTACCGTCCAGGCTCCTGGAAGGACGACAGGTACCCCGCCCGGTTCGCAAGGCCCTCGCGCTAACGACCGGCCTGGTGGTCGGTCTGGCGACCTGGGGCCTGGCTGAGGGGATCGACCTCGGGCGAGTGCCGCGTTGGGACTCGATCGTCGACGAGTCGCTCCTTGGCCCGTCGAACCCGTTGACCAACGCGGGCTACTTCGGCCTGGTGTTCTTGCTCTGCGACTGGTCGGGCATGGTGGCGCGCGACCGCCACAAGCGCTTCCGAGTCATTCCCGCCCTCAAGGCGGGCGCGGTGGCCGGGCTGCTGGGCCTGGTCTGGCCGTTCCCCCAACCCTGGGGGTTGAGCATCGTCGCGCTGACGTCCCTGGTCACTCAATCGGTGAGCCCCTGGAGTGAGCCCGCGGCGCTCCACGCTCGTTACGTCGCCCGAATGGCCAAGGCGCGCCCAGGCCGCAAGGTGGCCTGAGCCTGGGGCGATCCCTCGACGTGGGGAACGCCACGAGGCCTCGGAAAGACCAGGGCTCCATCCATCACGTCGAGAACCACCAGAGCGAGCGCCACGAAAGAATATTCACACGTCCAGAGCGAATAACAGAAAGTCAAGGCTGGTCGTTCCGCGGCCCCCGCTCTGTCCAAGTCGAGGATCGGACTCCCATGAAACGCTTCGCCTTCTGGTTTCTCGCGGCCCTCGTGGCCATCAGCGTGGTGAGAACAAGCCACCGCCACGACCGGAGCCACCCGTCGCCTCGCGTCGTGGTGATTCACGACCGCGACGGCCAGGTCACCAGGACCATCGTGGGCTCCCCGGCCGACGAGATCGAGAACGAGCTTCGCGAAGCGGCCGAACAGGTCCGTGAGGCCGCGCGTGACGCCGCCGAGGAAGCCCGCGACGCCGCCAGGGAAGCCAGGGAAGCCGCCAGGGAAGCCGCCGAGGAAGCTCGTGACGCCGCGGACGACGCTCGAAACCAGGCCCGCGAATTCGTGCAGGGCCTCCCCGTGCCGGTCGTCCGGGGAAGCCGCGTGACCGAGGCGCGTCCAGAACCTCCCGCCCCTCCCAAGCCGCCCAGACGGCGAAAGGCTCCTCCGGTCCCCGTGAAGGCCCCGAAGGTCGAGGTGAAGGTCGATCCGATCACAATCACCGGCCGACTCTCGGCCACCGAGGACCGCGCCAAGGCCGACGCCCGCGTCGCGCTCATCGAGACGATCCGAGAGAAACTCGATGGTCAGGTTCCCTCCTCGTGGCCGATTCCGGACGACTTCCTCGACGCCATGACCCGCGAGGTCAAGATCTCCACCGTCGAGAAGGAATACGGCACTTTGTACGAGGCCAAACTCACCGTGGACGCCTCACCCGCCCGGCTTGAGGACATCACCTCCCGCTACCGGCACGAACATCGACTGAAGCGGCTGGCGGTCCTGGGCGGAGGCTTGCTATTCCTGCTCGTGGGGCTCGGGACGTTCTCGGGTTACGTTCGGGCCGACGAGGCCACCAAGGGTTATTACACCAAGCGGCTTCGGCTCGTCGCGGCCGCGGGCCTGGGCGCGGCCGGTCTGGCGATCTACCGGGTCCTCACCTGATCGGAGGGCCAAGAGCCTCGCGCTCGCTCAGGGCCGCCTCCCCGGCGGCCCTTTTTCCAGAAAGGGTCTTCCATGCCCCTGTTCCTCACACTCATCCTGATCGCCGTGTTCGCCCTGACCCTCCTGTCGCTCAAGCAGGGCTCGATACCATTCGAACCCATGGCCAGGGAAGTGGCGCGTATCCGAAAGTGGCTTCCCCGTCCGCTTGGCGCGGCCCTCGTCGTGGGGTTCCTCGTCACCCTCCTCTCCGGCGTGATTCTCAGCACCGAACCCGAGGCCTTTCCAGGTTTCCTGGCGATCCTCGCCGTCCTGGGAATGGCTCTCTTCCTTCGAGCCTGGGGGCGCGAGTTCCTTTTCTTGATGACCGTGGACGACGCCGAATTCCCAGGCCGATTCGACAAGGCGATCTGGGCCCTCGTGATGATCGTCCTGCCGCCGGTGGGTCTCTGGACGTTCCGGACGTATCGGGAAGTGCGATGGCCGGAGTCTTTGGCCAAACCCGAGCCGGTCCGGGATCTCTTCTGAATCGACTTTCCCAGCCATACCGAACCCGAGGATAGGCAAGCGGGCCGTTGCGCGGCTACACTAGCGACAGGGAGGGGTGCTTGCGGAATTCCGCGCCCCTCCCCACTCCCAGGCCGTCCTCAACGATCGTACCTCTCACCGCCCGGGGCCTTCCCAACGATGCCCACGACCGACGCCGAGGCTCTGCTCGTCCGTCAGGTCCGCGAAGGAAACGCCCAGGCCTGGCGGCAACTGATCGAACGTTACGAAGGCCGGCTGCTCGCGTTCGTGGACAGTCGGCTCCGCGACCGAGCCGCGAGCGAGGACGTCGTGCAGGAAACGTTCATCGGGTTCCTCACCAGCCTGCCCCACTATGACGAGAAGCGCGACGTCGAAGCCTACCTGTTTTCAATCGCCGCGCACAAACTCACGGACCATCTCCGCAAGCAAGGGCGGCGTCCGGTCGACCAGTTCGGCTCGGACGATCAGGGTCGCCCGCTGGACGAGGTGCCCGGTGGCGGAAGGCCCGCGTCGAGCATCGCGCGGAGCGGTGAGCGTCGCAAGGCCGAGGAGCGATTGCTCACCGAGGCGCTCGGCCAGGTGATTCGAGAGTGGCACGGCCGTGGCGACTTCGACCGCCTCCGTTGCCTCGAACTCCTGATCGTCAAGGGCTGGGCCAACAAGGACGTCGCCAAGTATCTCGGCCTGACCGAGCAGGCCGTCGCCAGTTACAAGTTCCAGACCGTCAGCCGACTCAAGGACATGGCCAGGCGCGCCGGCCTGAGCCTGGAGGAGTTGGGAGGCGACTGAGTTCACTCCCAGACACCGAGACCGCCGAACCGAACCCTTCCACGATCATGAGCCAACCGAACCGGCCCCCGGCCATCACCGACGACCTGCTCCGAGCCTACCTCGTCGACGACCTTCCCGCTGGCGACATGGCCAGGGTCGAGAAGGCCCTGCGCGAATCG
>JBFWRA010000593.1:0-4126 GCA_050249155.1 Isosphaeraceae bacterium
CGGCGCGCAGCTTCAGCACGAGAACCTCGTGCGGATCTATGACGAGGGGGAAGCCAACGGCCGCTGCTACCTCGTCATGGAGTACATCGAGGGCAAGACCATCGGCCAGTTGATCGTCGAGGGAGGCCCCCTGGCGTACCCCCTGGCCAGCCGCCTCGCCAGGCAGGTCGCCCTCGGCCTGGAGCACGCCCAGCGCAAGGGGCTGATCCACCGCGACGTCAACCCCTGGAACATCCTCGTCACCCACGAGGGGACCGCCAAGCTGACCGACATGGGCCTGGCCATCGATCTGGCCGACGCCGACCGTCTCACCCGCGACGGCGCGACCGTCGGCACGTTCGACTACGTCTCTCCCGAACAGGCCAGACACTCACACGACGTCGACACGCGCAGCGATATCTATTCGCTGGGATGCTCGCTTTATCACATGCTTTCTGGTCGCGTCCCCTTTCCCAGCACGAGTCTGCCTGAAAAGCTGTTCAGCCATCAGACCGCTGAAGCCGACGCGCTTCACGAGCTTGTGCCGACGGTTCCACCGGCGCTCTCAGCGGTCGTCGCCAAGATGATGCGGAAGGCGCCGGAGCGGCGTTACGAGACCCCGCAGGACGTCGCCAACGCGCTGGCCCCGTTCACCGACGAGGCGGGTCTCGGCCGGGGCGAGATCACGCCTCCCTCGCATGTTTTCGAGCCGAGGACGACGCGCGTCGGCCCCCTCGCCGAGGTGCGATCCCCCAGGACGACCACCGCCGTGGGGCTGGAGGCGTCGTCCCCAGCGTCGAAGCTCAACGGGACACATACGATACGCGAGGTTCCGGCCAACGACGTCGGGGCGACGTTCGCTCGCAGCCCCCTGGCGGCGACCCAGTTCATGCCGCCCACACCGGACCCGTCTCGACCCTCGGCCCCCGCCGTCTCCCGACCGATCCCGCCACCCCGGCCGGTCGAGCCGGAACCTCCTTCCCCTCCTCAGCCCGCGTCCTCGCCGGTGGCGGCGGCCCCCGCGCCCGCGCCTCAAGCGATCGCGTCTCCGATCACCGAGACTCGCGTCGAGTCGGGCGGACTCAACCTCGCGCTGGACCTCGGCCCCGAGCCCTCATTGAAGGAAAGCCTGTCGAGCACCCGGATCAAAACGCGATCGAGAAGCGGCGACCGGACCGTGACCTCGACGGGCGACGCCCCCGACCTTCCCAAAGCCTGGCTCTCTCCCGTGACGCTCTCGGTCCTGGGTGCGCTCGGGCTGCTCGGGGCGTTGTTCGTCTTCCTTTCGCTCCTCGGCGAGAGGCCCCGAGGCATCTCAACCGGGCGTGAACTCGGCAAGTCGCCCGATCCAGCGGGGTCGAACGCCAGGCCGGACCGCCCTTCGGTCCCCGCCCCCAAGGTCACGCTCCCCGAGCTTCAGGGGCGGGAAGTCGCCGTGGCCAACCCGGACGGCTCCTACTCGGTCGAGCCGGACTTCCGTTCCGCGGTTCGATCCGTCAGTGGCGGTCGTGGTCACGTGGTGTTGCACAACCCGAAGCCTTACACGTTCGCCGCCGCCGACGCCCTTATGATTGGCAGCGGGCGGGTCACGATCAAGGCGGGCGAGGGGGTCAAGCCCGTCCTTCGAGTCGAGGTCAAGGGAAAGACGCCGTTTCTCTCCACCCGGGCCGACTCGCCCCTGACGATCGAGGGAGTGACGATTGAGGTTCGGCACGTGGAACCGGGCAAAGAGCCCGCGCCGGTGATCGCCGCGGGTGGATCGCTCACCCTGACCCACTGCGCCTTTCGCGTGATCGGCCACGACCTGGCCAACGGTCCGCTGCCAGGTAGCCGCGCGATCGCCAACGAAGGGGGAATCGTCAACCTGACGGGTTGCACCTTCGAGAACTTCGACTGCGCCGTGGACCTGAAGTTGTTCGCCAGCGCGACCGTGAGCGCCTCGCAGTGCCTGTTCGTCAACCGCCGCGCCGCGACCGCGGGCGCGCCCGCCGGGGGATGGGCGTTCCGGGTCGAGGCGCTAGCGGGTGGACCAGGACGCGGTGGGAGGGTTCTCAAGCTCGATCACTGCACCATCCACACGCCTGGTGCCCTCGAACTTCTCGGCTTCAGTCGCGAACTACCCGCGAAGATCGACCTGGAAGCCTGCGCGGTGCTCGCCGACGCCCTGGTCGGTTGGGGAACCAGTTCCACCAATGCGGACCGGCCCACCGAAGCCAAACCGATCGCGCCCCCCGATCGCGACGCCCTCTCCTGGTCGGGAGAGGGGAACCAGTACGACCTGCGAGGTCAGGCCTGGGTGGACCTCCGTCCGCCAGGTGAACCGCCCACTCCCTGGACCGACGGGCCAAAAAACCTAGAAGCCTGGACGAAAGTCCTCGGTCCCGAACGCGACCCGATCCTCCGACCGATCCGATTCGCCTCCGACCCCGCCTCGACGTCCGAACGTGTCGATCCGGCCGACTTCACACTGATCGACCAGAGCGACGCCCCGGCCGTCGGGGCCGAACCGAAACGCGTAGGCCCCAACGGCGCGCTCCGCGCCGCGAGCGAGCACTCCGCCTCCTGAACTCGCCACATGCACCCTTCGATCGGATTTTGAATTCCCACCCCTTGATTTCGGTCAGGCCAACGACTATTGTCAAAGATAGTCGCACATCTGTCAGAGTCATGTCGGCGATCAGGCGGCGAGCCTGGGAATCCCATCACGTCACGCCCGGCGGACCGCGTTCCGTTTCAAGGAGTCTCGTCATGGCGACGATCTCGCTGGACCCCAGGCGCGAGGAATCCGACTCCGTGGCGGAGGCCGCCGCGCCGTGGCGGTTCCGTCACGGCTGGGCGATCGTGCTCGTCGTGGGACTTTGCCTCGTGTCGATCTGGCTTGGCCAGTCCGTTCTCTCGGCGGTCCACGCCAGCCGAGAACACCGCTGCAAGGCGCATCTCCAACTCCTGAGGCGAGGATTCGACGCGTATCACCAGGAGCACGGGCATTTCCCCGCTCCTTACACGACCGACCACGAGGGCCGACCGCTCTTGAGCTGGCGGGTAACGCTCTTGCCCCACCTGGGGCGTCGGGATCTCTTCGATCGATTTCACCATGACGAGCCCTGGGACAGTCCTCACAACCGGGCGTTGTTGCCTGAGATTCCCAAGGCGCTGGTTTGCCCGGAGGCGGGGGGGTTCGAGACGGGCTTCCTGGTGGTCGTCGGCCCGAAGACCGACCTGGGCAGCTTGAACACGCCGTTCGAGCCGGGGCGAGGCGTCGACCGTCGCGAGATCACCGACGGGACGTCCCAGGTTATCCTGGTCGCGGAGGCCGAGAGGAGGGTTCCCTGGACCTGTCCCGACGACCTGGCCTTTGGACCGGGGCGGCCGCTGCCGAGGCTGGGTGAGCGTCACCCGAGCGGCCCGAGCGTGCTCATGGCCGACGGCACGGTCCGTTCCTTGCCGCCGACGATCCTGCCCCAGGTCTTCAGAGCGGTGCTGAGCATCAACGGGGGTGAGGTCGTCGACGGCGGCGCGGGGTGATAGGACGTCCGTTCGCCGGGCGTGTCCCGGTCAGATCCTGGCGCGTGAGCCCTGGCGATCCGAGGCCGCCGGGGCACGCGCCGCGCGCGGAGGCCGTTCCCAACGGTGTTGCGTGTGACGCGCCCCGGGGCTGACTGGCTTTCCCCCTGGCGCGAGCCGATCCGTTACAATGACGTTGGGGCGACGGCGTCGGGTGGAGGTCACCCAGGCCCCGCGTCGGGGCTGAGGAGTCCAGGGACGAGATGTCCGCGATCGTGATTGAGTTGCTCGTGATTCTTCTGCTGATCGTGGCCAACGGACTCTTCTCGATGTCGGAGATGGCCGTGGTCTCCTCACGGCGAGCCCGACTGCTGGAACTGGCCGAGCGAGGCGACCGACGCGCGAAGGCCGTGATCGAACTGCTCGCCGATCCGAATCGGCTCCTCTCGACCGTCCAGATCGGGATCACCTTGGTGGGAACGATCGTGGGGGTCTTTAGCGGGGCGAGGGTGGCCGGTGAACTGGCCAACGGACTGCGCCTGTTCCCGATGCTCGCCCCCTACGCCGAGCCGATTAGCCTGGCGGCCGTCGTCGCGGGAATCACGTTCGTCACGCTGGTGCTGGGGGAGCTGGTTCCCAAGCG